>JALOSN010000184.1 GCA_025458415.1 Hydrogenophaga sp. | reverse complement strand
CCAGCTCAAGGCCGACGCGGTGCTGGTGAGCAAGCTCAAGAGCCTGCCCAACGTGACCATCCATCTGAATGCGCAGACCACCGAGATCACCGGTGCCGATGGCAAGGTCAACGGCCTGAAGTACAAGGACCGCGTGAGCGGTCAGGAGCACCTGGTGCCGCTGGAAGGTGTGTTCGTGCAGATCGGTCTGGTGCCCAACACCGAATGGCTCAAGGGCACGGTGGAGCTCAGCCGCTTCGGCGAGATCGTGATCGACGCCAAGGGCCATACCAACGTGCAAGGCGTGTTCGCCGCCGGCGACTGCACCACGGTACCCTACAAGCAGATCGTGATCGCAGCGGGTGAGGGCGCCAAGGCCGCACTCAGCGCTTTTGACCACCTCATCCGTACGCCGGCGCCCGTCGAGCAACTCGCGCACGCGCTGGCCGCCTGAGCCCTTCGCGCGCTCATTCCCGATGAAGAAGGCCCCGGCATACCGGGGCCTTCTTCTTTGGTATCGCAGAGTTTTTGAGAGCGTCGGAGCCAGCATTCTTCGGCCATTTGCAAGCTCCGTGTCAGGTGTTGTGCTCTTTGCTAGGGGCTTACCCTAGGTTTGGCGGGGGCCTCGTAGGGCAGCAATCTTTGTGTAAGAAAGCGCCACGACAGTCGGCCCCGTAATGCCAAAAACCGCACAGTGGATGGCATGCAAAACGTGGCGGTTCGCCGCTCCCACCGCAATCACTCTCAGGAGATGACTGACATGAAACTAGACAGCAACGCGAAGGCGTACTGGTCCGCAACGCTGGGATTGCTGACCAAGGTCCTGATCATCTGGGCACTGTGTTCGTACATCGCTGGCATCGTGCTGGCCCCGATGCTCAACGGCATCAAGCTCGGCGGTTATCCGCTGGGCTTCTGGTTTGCCCAGCAAGGCTCCATCTACATCTTCATTGCGTTGATCTTCTACTACGCCAAGAAGATGGGACAGATCGACCGCAAGTTCGGCATGCAAGAAGACTAATCAAGGACGATCAACATGGATCTTCAGACCCTAACCTATCTGGTCGTCGGTGCCAGCTTCGCGCTGTACCTCGGCATTGCATTCTGGGCGCGTGCAGGCAGCACGTCCGAGTTCTACGTGGCCGGCGGCGGCGTGGGCCCGGTCACCAACGGCATGGCCACGGCCGCCGACTGGATGTCGGCCGCCTCCTTCATCTCCATGGCCGGCCTGATTTCCAACATGGGCTACGGCGGCGCCGTGTTCCTGATGGGCTGGACCGGCGGCTACGTGCTGCTGGCCATGCTGCTGGCCCCGTACCTGCGCAAGTTCGGCAAGTTCACGGTGCCCGAGTTCATCGGTGACCGTTACTACTCATCGACCGCTCGTACTGTGGCCGTGATCTGCCTGCTGATCATCTGCGTGGTCTACATCGTGGGCCAGATGACCGGCGTGGGTATCACCTTCGCGCGTTTCCTTGGCGTGTCCAGCGAAACCGGCATCTACATCGGCATGGCCATCGTGTTCGCCTATGCGGTGTTCGGTGGCATGAAGGGCATCACCTACACCCAGGTCGCCCAGTACATCGTGCTGATCATCGCCTACACGATTCCGGCACTGTTCATCTCGCTGAACCTCACCGGCGTGTCGCTGCTGACCAAGCTCGACCAGGTGGTGACCGATCTGGGCTTCGCGCAGTACACGACCCAGTCGGCCGGCTCCACGCTGAACATGGCGTTCTTCACCATCTCGCTGATGATCGGTACCGCCGGTCTGCCGCACGTGATCATCCGCTTCTTCACCGTGCCCAAAGTCGCCGACGCGCGCTATTCGGCTGGCTGGACGCTGGTGTTCATCGCGCTGCTCTACACCGTGGCTCCGGCCGTGGGTGCGATGGCCCGCCTGAACCTGCACGGCACCTTCAACACCAACGTCGGTATCGTTCAGAAGGCCGATGGCGGCATGGGCATCGACGCCAATGTCGCTTCGCAGAAGGGCGATCTGTTCGCCCCTGAGGCCAGCCTGAAGTACGAAGACCGTCCGGAATGGGTCAAGCGCTGGGAAAAGACCGGTCTGCTGAAGTTCGAGGACAAG
Source organism: Hydrogenophaga sp. (assembly GCA_025458415.1). Lineage (GTDB taxonomy): Bacteria > Pseudomonadota > Gammaproteobacteria > Burkholderiales > Burkholderiaceae_C > Hydrogenophaga. Next base: position 3,715 of record JALOSN010000184.1, on the reverse strand, counting down.
AACGGTGACGGCCGTATCCAGTACTACAACGACAAGACCAAGAACGAGGCGGTCCTGGCCAAGGCCGACGCCGCTGGCTGGAAGGGCAGTGAGCTGACCGTGAACGCGGACATCATCGTGCTGGCCAACCCCGAGATTGCGCAGCTGCCCAACTGGGTGATTGCCCTGGTGGCCGCCGGCGCCATGGCCGCCGCCCTGTCGACCGCTGCCGGCCTGCTGCTGGCCATCTCGTCGGCCTTCTCGCACGACCTGCTCAAGCGCACCTTCATACCCGACATGAGCGAGAAGAGTGAACTGCTGGCGGGCAAGATCTCCATGGTGTTCGCCATCATCCTGGCGGGTTATCTGGGTCTGAACCCGCCGGGCTTTGCGGCGGCCACCGTGGCCCTGGCCTTCGGTCTGGCAGCGTCCTCGCTGTTCCCCGCGATCATGATGGGCATCTTCACCAAGACCGTCACCGACAAGGGCGCCATCGCCGGCATGATCGCTGGCATGTTCGTGACCGCCTTCTATGTGTTCGCCCACCACGGTATCTTCTTCATCAAGGGTACCGAGTACGTGGAACTCATCGGCGGCCCGAACAGCTTCTTCGGTCTGACCCCGGGCGCCTTCGGCACCGTGGGCGCGATCGTGAACTTTGTGGTGGCCATCCTGGTCAGCAAGGTCTCCGGCACCGTGCCGCAGCATGTTCAGGACATGGTCGAAGCGGTCCGGATTCCCAAGGGTGCAGGTGCCGCGGTCGCCGGCCACTGAGCACGCCTGACCATCTCCGCCCGGGCGGAGGTGTGACGCTAGCAACCCCGTTGGCTCAGCCAGCGGGGTTTTTTATTGAGACAATGCGTTCATTCGCATCAAGGACGTCGGCATGGATTGGACCGTCAGCATCGCCATCATCGATTGGCTGTTTCTCTTGGCCCTGTTCCCGGTGGCCTTCTTCTGGTTGCGCCGGGCCTGGCGCATTCTGGTGCGCCGGGACTTCTCCGAAGTGGCCCTCAAGCGGGGCGTCGCGCCGCCCAATGCCGAGAAGTACGCGCCCTACGAGATGGCGATCAACCTGATCGGCGGCGTGGTGATGGTGGGTGTGCTGGTGTCGGTGCTGGCTGTGCCGCTGCTGGGGGCGGCAGGTCTGCTGGGTGAATCAGCCGACGCCTACGTTCTGGGCCGTGACCAGTGGATCGCGGTGGCGGGAAGCACCCTGTGGATCAAGCTGTTCGCCTCGTTCGCCCTCAGTCGCCAGGCGCACGGCTTCGTCAGCAAGAAGAAAACCGACGCAGCCGGCAAGGCCAGGTGAGCCCGGGTTTGCCTTTGCCCGGTCGGCGGGACGGCAGGACGGTCGTCAGGGCTGGTCCTGGCCGCTGCGGCCAGGTGCTCAGTAAGCCAACCGCTCGGGCCGGATCTCCTGCAGGATGGTGGTGGCGATCTCTTCGATCGATTTGGTGGTGGTCGACAGCCAGCGTATGCCTTCGCGGCGCATCATGGCTTCGGCTTCGGCGACTTCGTGGCGGCAGTTGTCCAGGCTGGCGTAGCGCGAGTTGGGCCGGCGCTCGTTGCGGATCTCGGCCAGGCGATCGGGCGCAATCGTCAGACCGAACAGTTTCTTGCGGTGGGCCACCAGGGCGGGTGGCAGCTTGCGCCGCTCGAAGTCTTCCGGGATCAGCGGGTAGTTGGACGCCTTCAGGCCATGCTGCATGGCCAGGTACAGCGAGGTGGGGGTCTTGCCGCTGCGGCTGACCCCGACCAGGATGACATCGGAGTCCTCCAGGTCCTTGTGGCTCTGCCCGTCGTCGTGGGCCAGCGAGAAGTTGATGGCCTCGATGCGGTTGTGGTAGGCCTCGCTCTTGGACACGTCGGAGAAGCGGCCGACCCGGTGGTTGGACTTGATGCCCAGCTCGGTCTCCAGGGGCTCGACGAAGGTGCCGAACATGTCCAGGATCATGCCCTGGCAGTGCGCCTTGACCACCTGCAACACCTCCATGTTGACGACGGTGGTGAACACCAGCGGGCGCTTGCCTTCGACTTCCGCCGTGTGGTTGATCTGCCGCACGGCCTGGTGGGCCTTGTCGACGTCGTCCAGGAACGGCAGGCGCACGCGCCGCACAGGGGCCTCAAACTGGGCCAGGATGGCGTTGCCGAAGGTCTCGGCCGTGATGCCGGTGCCATCAGAGATGAAAAAGGCCGTTCGGTTGGGCATGATCGGTTGACTCGTCGGGACATGACCCCAGGGGGGGCCGAAAGAATTTCAGGCGACATTGAGGTGGTTTCAAGCCGGGGCCGGAGCCTCCGTGCCGACAGGAGCCGGCCAGAGCCTACAATTGCGGGCTTGCTGCCGGCCGGCACCTCCGCCCGCAAGCGTACCCTGATTTGAGCCCCCTGCGCGACGTCCGGACCCACAACAGAACCACAGGTCATCAGCTGACGCATGGAGCACCCGGTTTTTCAACCTTAGGAGTCTTCCCATGTCCAACCTGTTCAGCCCGACCGACCTGGTCGTGCCCTTCGAGAAACTGCGCATGTCCGACGTCGAGGCCGTCGGCGGCAAGAACGCCAGCCTGGGCGAGATGATCTCTCAGTTGCCTGAAGGCGTGAAGGTACCCACCGGCTTTGCGACCACGGCCCATGCCTTCCGCGAGTTCCTCAAGGCCGACGGCCTGACCGAGCGCATCAATGCCCGGCTCGACGCCCTCGATACCGAGGACGTGCGAGCCCTGGCCGAGGCCGGCGCCGAGATCCGCGCCATGGTCGAGAACCAGCCTTTTCCGGCCGATCTGGAGAAGGCCATCCGCGAGGAGTTTGCCCGCCTGTCGGCCGGCAACCCCGATGCCTCCTTCGCCGTGCGCTCGTCGGCCACCGCCGAAGATCTGCCGGACGCCTCGTTTGCGGGTCAGCAGGAGACCTTCCTGAACGTGCACGGCATCGAGGACGTGCTGCACAAGATGAAGGAGGTGTTCGCCTCCCTGTACAACGACCGTGCCATCAGCTACCGCGTGCACAAGGGCTTTGCCCACGCCGACGTGGCCCTGTCGGCCGGCGTTCAGCGCATGGTGCGCTCCGACACCGGCGCGGCCGGTGTGATGTTCACCATCGACACCGAGTCGGGTTTCGAGGACGTGGTCTTCATCACCTCCAGCTACGGCCTGGGAGAGACGGTGGTGCAGGGAGCCGTGAACCCCGATGAGTTCTATGTTCACAAGCCCATGCTCCAGGCGGGCAAGCGTGCTGTGATCCGCCGCAACCTGGGTTCCAAGCTGATCCAGATGGTGTTCAGCACGCCCGAGGAGAAGGCGGCCTCCGGCAAGCTGGTCAAGACCGTCGATGTGCCGGTTGAACTGCGCAACCGCTACAGCCTGACCGAAGCCGATGTCGAACAGCTGGCCAAGTACGCACTGGTGATCGAGCAGCACTACGGTCGCCCGATGGACATCGAGTGGGGCAAGGACGGCACCGACGGCCAGCTCTACATCCTGCAGGCCCGCCCGGAGACGGTGAAGAGCCAGGCAGCGGGCAAGGTCGAGATGCGCTACAAGCTCAAGGGCAAGGGCGCCGTGCTGGCGTCCGGCCGCGCCATCGGCCAGAAGGTGGGCACCGGCCCGGTGCGCCTGGTGCACAACATCAGCGAGATGGACAAGGTGCAGCCGGGCGATGTGCTGGTCACCGACATGACCGACCCGAACTGGGAGCCGGTGATGAAGCGCGCCAGCGCCATCGTGACCAACCG
>JALOSN010000183.1 GCA_025458415.1 Hydrogenophaga sp. | reverse complement strand
ATGTCCAGTTGCACCGCCTGTACCTGCCCCTGACGCTGCATGGGCACGAGGTGCTGGCGCACCAGGTCGCAGTAGGGGCAGCCATCGAGGGTGGTCATCACCACCAGCGGCTCGCCCATGCGGGCGGCCGCACGGGCCGATGACCTCAGCGAGGTGGTGGAGGGCAATGCGCGGTGGCGAACAGGTGCTTCAGTGCTCATGCCGTTTCAGGTTCCTGACGGGCTCAAGGGTCAGACGATACCCTGAGCCCGCAGCGCCGACAAGCGCTCACGGCAGGCCGCCGGTGGCAGCGCCAGCCAGTCGGTCAGCACCTCCTCGGTGTGCTGGCCCAGGGTCGGGGGCGGCAGGTCGCAGCGGACCGGCGTCAGACTGAGCTTGATCGGGCTGGCCACCAGGTCGACCGCATCGGCCAGCGGATGGTCCCAGCGGTGCACCATGTCCCGGTGCCGCACCTGTGGGTCCTCGAACACCTCGGCCAGGCTGTTGATGGGGCCACACGGCACCTTGGCGGCTTCCAGCGCTGCCAGCCACTCGGCCTTGGTTCTCGTCAGCAGGATCCGCTCCAGCAGGGGGACCAGCATGTCGCGGTGGCGCACCCGGTTCTGGTTGAGCGCGAAGCGCTCGTCACGGGCCAGCTCCGGTCGTCCGGCAACCTCGCAGAACTTGGCAAACTGACTGTCGTTGCCCACCGCCAGGATGATGTGCTGCGCCTGTCCCGCTGCGTCGGGGGCCACCTCGAAGACCTGGTAGGGCACGATGTTGATGTGGGCATTGCCCGCCCGGCCGGGCACCTTGCCCTCGGCGCGCCCGCGCACGAGGTAGTTGGCACCCAGGTTGGCCAGCATGGCCACCTGCGTGTCGAGCAGCGCCATGTCGATGTGCTGGCCCTGTCCGGTGCGTTCGGCGTGCCGCAGGGCCGCCTGGATCGCCACCGTCGCATACAGGCCGGTGAACAGGTCTGCCACCGCCACCCCGACCTTCTGCGGACCCCCACCGGGCAGGTCGTCGCGCTCGCCCGTGACACTCATCAGGCCACCCATGGCCTGGATGGCAAAGTCGTAGCCGGCGCGGTCCTTGTACGGACCGGTCTGGCCGAAGCCGGTGACCGAGCAGTAGACCAGCCTGGGGTTGATGCCGATCAGTCGTTCGAAGTCGAGTCCATAGCGCGCCATGTCGCCCACCTTGTAGTTCTCGACAAACACGTCGGCGCGGGCGACCAGCTCGCGGATCAGGGCCTGGCCATCGGGATGGGCAATGTCGCAGGTGATGGAGCGCTTGTTGCGGTTGGCGCCGAGGTAATAGGCCGCTTCGGCGGTGTCGCGGCCATCGCGCCCCTTCAGAAAAGGGGGGCCCCATCCGCGCGTGTCGTCACCCCCTGGGTGCGTGGCACCCTTCGGGCGCTCGACCTTGACGACGTCGGCGCCGAGGTCGGCCAGGGTCTGCGTGCACCAGGGGCCGGCAAGCACGCGCGAGAGATCGAGTATGCGGATACCATCCAGAGCGTTCATGCCGCCATTGTGCGCGAGCCGGCCGCGCCGCGATGTCTCCCGGGTGGTCACCCTGTCTTGCCGTTCTCCCATGCGCCTTGTCTTGCCGTTTTTGCCCTGGTCTGTCGTGTTCCTGCTCGTGGCGGCCTGCAGCCCTACCTTCAATTGGCGCGAACTGCGCGATGACGCGATCGAGCTCAAGGCCGTGATGCCGTGCAAGCCGGATCGCGGAACGCGGGAGGTCCCGCTGGGCGAGGGGCCGCACCAACTGCACATGCACAGTTGCGAGGCGGGTGGACTGACCTTCGCCGTTGCGTGGGTGCGCCTGCCGGATGCGACCCAGGCCGCCGCCGTGCTGGAGCCCTGGCGGCGGGCCACCCTGGCCACCCTGCAGGCTGGCGGCGCCCGGATGGATGAGCCTGACCTGGCCTGGACGGTAAGGGTCAGCGGGGCCGAAGGGGTGCTCGGTCTGAAGGCCCGGGGAAACAGCACCGCGGGACAGACCATGGAGGCGCGTGCCGTCTATTTCTCGCGGGGCGTGACTGTCTACCAGGCCGCCATCTACGGCGCGCGCATCCCGGACGAAGTCGCCAGCAGCTTCTTTGACCCCCTTCGTCTGCCATGAGTGAGCCCCTGCATCCCGATGGGCAACGCCTGGGACTGCGGGCGGCGGTGCTCGTGTTTCTGGCCTTTGCCTTTGCCTACTTTCTGTCGGCACTGGTGCGCGCGGTCACGGCCACACTGTCGCCCACGCTGAGTGTCGAGCTGGATCTCAGCGCCAGTGACCTGGGCCTGCTCGCCGGAGGCTACTTCTTTGGCTTCGCCCTCACCCAGCTGCCCCTGGGGCGCTGGCTGGACCGATTGGGTCCCAGGCGGGTGATACTGGCCTTTCTGGCGGTCGCGGTCGTGGGCTGTGCGTTGTTTGCACTGGCCACGAGCTTCTCGGGTTTGCTGGCCGCGCGGGTGCTCACCGGCATGGGTGTCAGCGCCTGCCTGATGGCACCCCTGACCGGGTACCGGCGCTGGCTCTCACCACCGGCCCAGTTGCGCGCCAATTCCTGGATGCTGATGACCGGCTCACTGGGCATGGTGGCGGCCACCTTGCCAGTGCAGTGGCTGTTGCCCCTCACGGGCTGGCGGGGCTTGTTCTGGCTGCTGGCCGCGGGCATCGCCCTGTCCATGCTGCTGCTGGCCCTGATCGTGCCGCCGTGGAAACCCAACGGACCGGAGGGTCCGGTGGCCGATGCCACGGCGCCGATCGGCTACGCGGCCATCTGGCGCCACCCCTACTTCCTGCAGATGGTGCCGGTCGGCTTTTTCAGCTACGGCGGCATGGTGGCGGTCCAGACCCTGTGGGCCGGGCCCTGGATGGTCAAGGTCGCGGGCTACAGCCCTGCGCAGGCGGCTGCGGGCCTGTTTGCCATCAATCTCTCCATGCTGTGCACCTTTTGGCTCTGGGGTGTGGTCAACCCGGGGCTGGCACGGCGTGGGCTGACGCCGGAGCGGCTGATCACCTTCGGACTTCCGCTGAGCTTCATACCGCTGGGGTTGATCATCTGGCTGGGCGCAGGGGCCGGCTGGGTTCTGTGGGCCACGTTCTGCGTCAGCAGCACCTTTGTCTCGCTGTCGCAACCGGCGGTGGCCCTGGCCATGCCACCCCAGGCCGCAGGTCGCGCCCTGTCGGCCTTCAATCTGGTGATCTTCACGGGCGTCTTCGCTGTCCAGTGGGGCATCGGGCTGGCGATCGATGCCCTGTCGGTGTTCGGCTGGAGCGAAGCCGACCGCTTCCGCGGCGCGGTGGCCCTGTTCGGGCTGTGTTGCCTGCTGGCCTACCTGGCATTCTGGCGCGTCGGGCGACGCGCCGCCGCCCGCCAGGCCCGCTAAACTGCTGTCATGAACGGTATCCTGATCATGGCGCATGCGCCGCTGGCCTCGGCGCTGCGAAGCTGTGTGCTCCATGTCTTTCCGGACAGCGCCGACGCCATTGCCGCGCTGGATGTCCAGCCCAATGTGCCCCCTGAGGAAACCCTGGCCCAGGCCAGGGCCCTGGTGCAGCAGCTGGGAACCCCGCAGACGCTGGTGGTGGCCGACGTGTTCGGGGCCACGCCGTGCAACGTGGCGCAGAAACTGGTCGACGGTGTGCGGTCGCGGCTGATTGCCGGCGTCAATCTGCCGATGCTGCTGCGCACCGTTTCCTATCGCCACGAATCCATGGAGGCGCTGATTTCGCGCGCCATGATCGGTGCCACGCAGGGCGTGATTCAGGTGGCCGTCACCGCACCCCAGTACCAGGCCCGCAGAGCCACGCATGATCAAGACCACCGTGACCATCAGCAATAAGCTCGGGCTGCATGCCCGGGCGTCGGCCAAACTCACCAAGCTGGCGGGCAGCCACGTGTGCGAGGTGTGGATGTCCCGTGGCGAACGCCGCATCAACGCCAAGAGCATCATGGGCGTCATGATGCTGGCCGCGGGCATGGGCTCACAGGTCGAGATCGAGACCGACGGCCCGGACGAACAGCAGGCCATGGATGCGCTTGTGGCCCTGATCAACGACAGGTTCGGCGAGGGCGAATAGCGATGTTGCCCCCACGCTCCACCGCTGCGCGGGTCGCTGCCCCCCGAGGGGGCTGGTCCTGCCTTGGGGCGGCCCGGCGGCAGGCCCTGTTGCCCCCAGCTGCGCGGGTCGCTGCCCCCCGAGGGGGCTGGTCCTGCCTTGGGGCGGCCCGGCGGCAGGCCCTGTTGCCCCCACGCTCCACCGCTGCGCGGGTCGCTACTCCCCGAGGGGGCTGGCCCTGCCTTGGGGCGGCCCGGCGGCAGGCCCTGTTGCCCCCACGCTCCGGCGCTGCGCGGGTCGCTGGTTGCACAAGGGGGTGGGCATGAGTTTTGTCGTGCATGGGCTTGCGGTGTCCCGGGGCATTGCCATCGGGCGGGCGGTCATCGTGGCGTCCAGTCGCATCGATGTTGCACATTACTTCGTCAAGGCCGAACAGATCGAGTCCGAGATCGAACGGCTGCGGACGGCACGCAACGCGGTGGTCGACGAGATTGTCCGGGTCCAGCACGGCCTGCATGAACAGGGCCCGCAGGATGCCCATCCGGAACTGACCGCGCTGCTGGATGTGCACCTGATGCTGCTGCAGGACGAGCAGCTGACCAATGGCGTCAAGCACTGGATCGTCGAACGGCATTACAACGCCGAGTGGGCGCTGACCACCCAGCTGGAGATCATCGCCCGCCAGTTCGACGAGATGGAGGA
>JALOSN010000182.1 GCA_025458415.1 Hydrogenophaga sp. | reverse complement strand
GACCAGGGTCACCTGCGCGCTGTTCATCGCCACGTCGGTCCCGGTCCCCATGGCCACGCCCACATCGGCCTTGGCCAGTGCCGGCGCATCGTTGATGCCGTCGCCGGCCATGGCCACCACGCGCCCTTCTTTCTGCAAGCGCTCGACCAGCAGCAGCTTGTCAGCCGGCTTGACCTCGCCATGCACCTCGTCGATGCCCAGACGGGCGGCCACAGCCTGGGCCGTGGTCAGGCCGTCACCGGTCGCCATCACGATGCGCAATCCCGAGGCCTTGAGGGTCGCCAAGGCCTCCGGCGTGCTGGCCTTGACCGGATCGGACACCGCCAGCAGGCCCATCAGCTGGCCATCCACGGCAAGGTGCATCACGCTGGCACCTTCTGCACGCAAGGCCTCGGCCTGCGGCACCAGCGCCGCGACGGAGACACCGAGCTGTTCCATCAGCGTGGTGTTGCCCAGTGCCAGCTGGCGTCCGGCCACCTGGCCACGCACGCCGATGCCCGAGCCGGATTCGAAGTTCTCGGGTTTGTCCAGCGCCATCCCGCGTTCGCGGGCGGCGCGCACGATGGTTTCGGCCAGCGGGTGCTCGCTGCCCTGGTCCAGGCTGGCGGCCAGGCGCAGCACCGCGTCGGCGTCATATCCGGGCGCCGGAATAGCGCGCTCGAAACTCGGGCGGCCCTCGGTCAGGGTGCCGGTCTTGTCGATGATGAGGGTGTCGATCTTGCGCATGTTCTCGATCGCCGCGGCGTCCCGGAACAACACGCCGTGCGTGGCGCCCCGACCGGTCGCGACCATGATGGACATGGGTGTGGCCAGACCGAGGGCGCAGGGACAGGCAATGATCAGCACCGACACCGCATTGATCAGGCCGAACACCCAGCGCGGCTCGGGGCCGAACAGGCCCCAGCCGAAGAAAGTCAGCAAGGCAATGCCCACCACCGTGACGACGAAGTAGCCCGCCACCACGTCGGCCATGCGCTGCATCGGCGCGCGGGAACGCTGTGCCTGGGCCACCATCTGCACGATCTGCGACAGCATGGTGGACGCACCCACGCGCTCACTGCGCATCACCAGCGCGCCGCTGGTGTTAAGCGTGGCGCCGATCACCTTGTCGCCCACCCGTTTGGCCACTGGCATCGGCTCGCCCGTGAGCATGGATTCATCGACCGAACTGCCGCCTTCGGTCACCTCGCCGTCCACCGGGACTTTTTCACCGGGGCGCACACGCAGCAAGTCACCCACGTGCACATGGGTCAGCGGCACGTCCTCTTCCGTGCCGTCGGCGCGGATGCGGCGGGCGGTTTTGGGCGCCAGGCCCAACAGCGACTTGATGGCGGCCGAAGTCTGCGACCGTGCCTTGAGTTCGAGCACCTGGCCCAGCAGCGTGAGCGAGATGATCACAGCGGCGGCCTCGAAGTACACGGCTACGCGGCCCATGGAGATGAACGAGTCCGGGAACACCTGTGGCGTGACCGTCGCGACCACGCTGTAGACAAACGCGGCCCCCGTGCCCAGCCCGATCAAGGTCCACATGTTGGGACTGCGGTTCATCACCGATTGCCAGCCACGCGAGAAGAACGGCCAGCCGGCCCACAGGACGATGGGAATGGACAAGACCAGCTCGACCCAGCTCTGCACGGTCATGTCCATCCACTGGAGGCGGTGGCCGAACATGGCGAGCACAAAGACCATCACGGTCAGCGGCAGCGTCCACCAGAAGCGGCGCTGGAAATCGCGCAACTCGGGGTTGTCGTCGTCTTCGAGTTCCGGCAGCAGGGGCTCCAGCGTCATGCCGCACTTGGGGCAGTTGCCTGGATGCTCCTGGCGAATCTCGGGGTGCATCGGGCAGGTATAGACCGTGCCGGCAGCCGCTGGCGCGGAGTCTGCAGGCGCCGTGGACACCAGGTACTGCAGCGGGTTGGCCGCGAACTTGCCTTGGCACTTGGCACTGCAGAAGTAGTAGGGACGACCTTCGTGTTTCAACGTGTGCGCCGACTGCGCCGTGACCTTCATGCCGCACACCGGGTCCTTGAGATCGGTGGGCGAGACGGGCTGGGGCGGCGGGTGGTTGTCGTGGTGATGCTGTGCATGCATGTCCATGGCCCTATTCCTTGTCGTTGTAGGTGCGCCGTGGCGTCTGTGCATGGTTGCCGTGCCCATGCATCAGGTGCATCAGCGGGCACGCCAGCAACAGCAGGTAGGGCCAGTAGCCCGTGACATGGCCCCAGTGCTCGCGCAGCAGATAGAACCCGGCGATCAAGGCAGCTGTCGCCAGCGCCATGCCGGCTGGGCGCCGCCAGAAAGAAGGCACATGGGGTTCGTTGTCATCGTGGTTCATGGTGTCTGGTGCTCCGTTGGCTAGGCTTTGACCGCGTATCGCATCATCATTCCCGCCTCGGCGTGTTCCAGCGTGTGGCAGTGAAAGACGTAGTCCTGATCGCCTTGGTGCGCATGCGAAAAGTCGATGGCGATGCGCACGGATTCACCTGGCCACACCTGCAGGGTGTCGACCACGCCCTGGTCCTGAGGCAGCAGGCCGCGTGCACCGGCCAGGGTGCGAACCAGCGCGGGACTGCCCAGGCGTTCGAGCACCCGGAACGAGAACCCGTGCAGGTGCATGGGGTGCGGCATGCTGCGTTCGGCGTTCTCGATCAGCCAGGTTTCACGCGTGCCCCGCTGGACGGTCAATGGGACCGCAGCGTGGTCGAACACCCCGCCGTTGATCGTCCAGTGGCCCTTGCCATCGTGGCCCAGTTGCATGCGCCGCGCAGCGCCCGCCGGCTCAGCCGGAGCGGTGAGGCTGGACAGGCGTGCAGGCAGACGGCGGTCGTAGGGTGTGCTGGACGGCTCCAGGTCGATGCGCATCAGCGCCAGTGCATCGCCTTCCATGGCCATCGCCACGGGCGAGGCGGCGCCTTGTGCCGCCCCATGCTGGCTGTGGTCCATCGCGGCCATGTCATGACCACCCTCCTGGTGCATCGGGTCGAAGGGCAAGGATGCCAGGGTCACCGGGCGGGTGGGGTTGGCTTCCCGGAAATCCACCAGCACATCCAGCCGCTGGCCCGGGGAGAGAAAGGTCTGATCGATACGCAAGGGCTGCGCGAGCAGGCCACCGTCCGTGCCCGCCAGGTAGAAGCCCAGCGCCTTGCCGTCCTGCAGGAACGCGAGCCGGTAGCTGCGCGCGTTGCTGCCGTTGAGGATGCGAAAGCGCACGATGCGACGCCCGGCCTTCAGGTGGGGACGCTCGGTCAGGTTGACCATCAGCCGGCTGCCCACCCAGCCACCGAAAGACTGGGCGGCGCTGGGCGCGTACTGGAGGCGCCCTTGCGCATCGAACTCCTTGTCCTGGAGCACCAGCGGGATTTCGGATTCCCCCAGCGCCAGCGCCAACTCCTTGCGCAGGGCGGCTTCATCGTCGTCTTCAACAAACAGCAGGCTGGCCAGGCCGTGATAGGCCTGCTGAGGAATGTATCCGTGGGCGTGGGGGTGGTACCAGTACATCGACGAACGGTCCTGCAAGGCGAACGCATAGTCCATGCTCTGGCCCGGCGCCACGACGTTGAGGCCATTGCCGTCGTTGCGAGAGTCGACACCCAGGCCATGCCAGTGAATGACCGTCGGTTGATCGATGTGATTGATCAGCTTCACCCGCATCTCGTCGCCACGGCGGGCCAGAAGTGCCGGGTTGAGGAACTTCTGCCCCCCCGATTCCACGGCGTAGGCCAGGATGGGTGTGCGCTGCCCCGGCAGCACTTCGATCTCGCTGCGGACCACATGGACTTCCTTGAAGTCTGTCGCAGGCAGAACGCCAAAGAGACCGCTGCTTCCCGGGAGTCGCAAGGGGTTGGAGAAACCCAGCGCCTGCGCCTCAAGGCGAAGGATCTGGTCTGAGGACAGGCCTGACTGGGCAACAGTGGCCGCCCAGATGCCTGGGCAGGCTGTCGCGGCACCCAGAGCACCCACGCCGCTCAGAAACTGCCGCCGCGAATACATCGACATCACAAAATCTCCTGACTGAAAACGAACGCTGACGCTGCGTCAGAACGTGGACGCGGTCACTGGGCACCGGTATTGGCGGGCGACTGCGGCATGCGCTGCATCATCATTTCCATCATGTTCTGCATCATGTCCATGCGCATCTCCATCATTTGATGGCGCTGGGTCAGGTCCGGCGTG
>JALOSN010000181.1 GCA_025458415.1 Hydrogenophaga sp. | reverse complement strand
GATGGCACGTTGATTGCATACAAAAAACTTGCCAACCCGAATTCAGGCGTGCATGCTTCCCCTGCGGAGGCCGCACGGTTCTGCTGGCGGTTGACGTTCCCGAACCCTTTGTCGACATTTGCTGGAGTCAAGATGAATCGGTCCACCACCACGCCTCGCTTCGCGCCCAAAGCCCTGGGCCTTGCCATCACCGCCGGCCTGCTCACGGCCCTGGCTTCACCGGCCGTGCTGGCGCAGGAAAAAGTCCTGCGCATCGCCATGACGGCCGCCGACATTCCCCGCACCCTCGGCCAGCCCGACCAGGGCTTCGAGGGCAACCGCTTCACCGGCATCCCCATGTACGACGCGCTCACGCACTGGGACCTGTCCAAGTCCGATGCGGCCAGCGTGCTGATTCCGGGCCTGGCCACCTCGTGGGCGGTGGACGAAAAGGACAAGACCAAGTGGGTTTTCAAGCTGCGCCCGGGCGTGAAGTTCCACGACGGATCGGACTTCAACGCCGATGCCGTGGTATGGAACGTGCAGAAGGTGCTGGACAAGGACGCCGTGCATTTCGACGCCAGCCAGGTCGGGGTCACCGCCTCGCGCATGCCCACGCTGCGCAGCGCACGCAAGATCGACAACCTCACGGTCGAGCTGACCACCAGCGAGCCCGATGCCTTCCTGCCGCTGAACCTGACCAACCTGTTCATGGCCTCGCCCGCGCACTGGCAGAAGAAGTTCGAGGCCGCCGCCGGTGCCACGCCGGCCGACAAGGCGAAGGCCGCCTGGACGGCGTTCGCCGCCGATGCCTCGGGTTCGGGTCCGTTCCGGATGGCGCGCTTCGTGCCGCGCGAGCGCCTTGAGCTGGTGGCCAACAAGGCTTACTGGGACCCCAGGCGGACCCCCAAGGTCGACCGTGTGGTGCTGGTGCCCATGCCTGAGGCCAATGCGCGCACCGCTGCCCTGCTGTCGGGTCAGGTCGACTGGATCGAAGCCCCTGCGCCCGATGCCATGCCGCAGATCCGCCAGCGCGGCTTCAGGATCGAGTCCAACGCACAGCCGCACGTCTGGCCCTGGCAGCTGTCGTTCGCCGAGGGCTCGCCCTGGCTGGACAAGCGCGTGCGCCACGCCGCCAACCTGTGCGTGGACCGCGAAGGCCTCAAGACCCTGCTGGGCGGCATGATGGCCGTGCCCAAGGGCACCGTGCCGCCGGGGCATCCGTGGTGGGGCAACCCCAGCTTCGACATCAAGTACGACGTGGCCGCCGCTCGCAAGCTGATGACCGATGCCGGCCACAGTGCCGCCAAGCCGCTGAAGGTCAAGGTGCAGATCTCGGCCTCGGGCTCGGGCCAGATGCAGCCGCTGCCCATGAACGAGTTCGTTCAGCAGTCGCTCAAGCAGTGCTACTTCGACGTGCAGTTTGACGTTATCGAGTGGAACACGCTGTTCACCAACTGGCGCCAGGGTGCCAAGCACCCGTCGGCCAACGGTGCCCACGCCATCAACGTCAGCTACGCCGCGATGGACCCGTTCTTCGGTCTGGTCCGCTTCACGAGCACCAAGACCTTCCCGCCGGTGTCGAACAACTGGGGCCATTTCGGCAACGACGAGTTCGACAAGCTGATCGCCGATGCGCGCACGCAGTTCGACGACAAGAAGCGCGACGAGGCCCTGGCCCGGCTGCATGCCCGCATCGTCGAGGAAGCCCCCTTCGTCTGGATTGCCCACGACGTCGGTCCGCGTGCCATGAGCGCCAAGGTGAAGGGATTCGTGCAGCCACGCAGCTGGTTCGTGGACCTGGCGCCGGTGTCCATGGATTGACCCTGACCAGGGCCTGAACGGCCCTGTGCCCGAAGCCGCACCTGCGCGGGCGGCTTCGGGTGGCACGCGTCTTGCCACGTCCCTCCACCTACGAGGAGAAACCCATGTTCGGCTTCCTGATCCGCCGCGTGATCTACACCCTGCCCATCATGCTGGGTGTGGCGCTGGTCTGTTTTGCGCTGGTGCACCTGTCACCCGGCGATCCGCTGGTGTCGATCCTGCCGGCCGATGCCTCGGCCGAGCTGCAGCAGCAGCTGATCGAGCTGTACGGATTCAACCGCTCCTACCCCGAGCAGTTCGCCAGCTGGATCTGGCGCGCCCTGCAGGGCGACCTGGGCACTTCGATTGCATCGGGCCGTGCGGTGACCGAAGAGGTCTTCCGGGCGGTGACCAACACCTTGCGCCTGGCGGTGCTGGCCACGGTGATCGGCTTTGTGTTCGGCTGCCTGTTCGGCTTTGTGGCCGGCTACTTCCAGGGCTCCTGGCTGGACAAGGCGGCCTCGCTGACCTCGGTCCTGGGCGTGAGCGTGCCGCACTACTGGCTGGGCATGGTGCTGGTCATCATCTTCTCGTCCATCCTGATGTGGCTGCCGCCCGGCGGTGCCGGCCCCGGCGGTTCGGGTGACTGGGTCTGGGACTGGGAGCACGTCAAGCACATGATCCTGCCGGCCATCACCATGAGCGTGATTCCCATGGGCATCATCGCGCGCACCGTGCGGGCGCTGGTGGCCGAGATCCTGGCGCAGGAGTTCATCGTCGGCCTGCGGGCCAAGGGCCTGACCGACGTGGGTGTTTTCCTGCACGTGGTGAAGAACGCCGCCCCCACCGCGCTGGCGGTCATGGGTCTGCAGCTGGGCTACCTGCTGGGAGGGTCCATCCTGATCGAGACCGTGTTCTCGTGGCCGGGCACCGGCTTTCTGCTGAACTCCGCCATCTTCCAGCGTGACCTGCCGCTGCTGCAGGGAACCATCCTGGTGCTGGCCATGTTTTTTGTCGTGCTCAACCTGGTGGTCGACGTGATCCAGACGATGCTGGATCCGCGCATCGCCCGCTGAACCCGACGGCTATCCCGACAAGGACCCCTCGATGAACGACATTGCCATCCCGAAACCCGAGAACGCGCCGGTGGTCTTCGAGCGCTCGCCCGGCTACTGGCAGACCGTGGGACGCCGCTTCATGCGCGACAAGGTGGCCCTGGGTGCAGCGCTGGTGGTGCTGACGCTGCTGTTCCTGGCGGTGTTCGGCCCCCTGATCGCACCGGTCGATCCGTACGAGTCGTCCATGCTCAAGCGCCTCAAGCCCATCGGCTTCGAGGGGCACCCGCTGGGCACCGACGAGCTGGGTCGCGACATGCTCTCGCGCCTGATGGTGGGTGCCCGGCTGTCGCTGTTCATGGGTATCACGCCGGTGATCTGCGCCTTCGTGCTGGGTTCGCTGATTGGCATCACCGCCGGCTATGCGGGTGGCGTGACCAACAGCGTGATGATGCGCACCATCGACGTGTTCTACGCTTTTCCGTCGGTCCTGCTGGCCATCGCCCTGTCGGGTGCGCTCGGAGCGGGCATCACCAACTCCCTGATCTCGCTGACCATCGTGTTCATTCCACCGATTGCGCGGGTGGCCGAGAGCGTGACCACGCAGATCCGCAACCGCGACTTCGTCGACGCGGCGCGGGCCTCGGGCGCCGGTGCCTTCACCATCGTGCGGGTGCACGTGCTGGGCAATGTGCTGGGGCCGATCTTCGTCTACGCCACCAGCCTGATCGCGGTCAGCATGATCCTGGCCTCGGGCCTGAGCTTCCTGGGCCTGGGTGTGAAGCCGCCGGAGCCCGAGTGGGGCCTGATGCTCAACACGCTGCGCACCGCGATCTATGTGCAGCCCTGGATTGCCGCACTGCCCGGTGTGATGATCTTCATCACCTCGATCGCCTTCAACCTCCTGGCCGACGGTCTGCGCTCGGCCATGGAAATCAAACAGTGAGAACGACATGAACACACCGGTTCGTTCGGACCTGGGTGGCCCGGCCCAGCCGCTGCTGAGCGTGAGGGGTCTGGTCAAGCATTTCCCGCTGAAGAAAGACGTGCTGGGTCGCGGCGGTGGCGTGGTGCGGGCGGTCGATGGCATCGACTTCGATGTCTTCAAGGGCGAGACGCTGGGCGTGGTGGGCGAGTCCGGCTGCGGTAAGTCCACCACGGCGCGGCTGCTGATGCAGCTGATCACCCCTGATCGCGGCGAGATCGTGTTCGACGGTCAGACCGTGGGTTCACCGGCCCTGCCGCTCAAGCAGTTCCGGCGCCAGACGCAGATGGTGTTCCAGGACAGCTACGCGTCGTTGAATCCTCGTCTGACCATGGAGGACTCGATCGCCTTTGC
>JALOSN010000180.1 GCA_025458415.1 Hydrogenophaga sp. | reverse complement strand
CGACACGGATGCGCCGGTCGTTGAGGTAGGCACCGCGGCCGCGGGTGGCGCAGAAGAGGTCGTTGCGGGTGGGATCGTAAATGACGGCCTGCTCCAGCCGGCCTTTGACCATCAGCGCGATGCTGACGCAGTAAACCGGGAAACCATGGATGAAATTGGTGGTGCCGTCCAGCGGATCGATGATCCAGACATGGTCCTTGTCGCGGCCCTTGCCGTCACGTCGTCCGGACTCCTCGGCCCAGATGCCGTGATCCGGGTAGGCGGTCAACAGGGTTTCAATGATGGCCTGCTCGGCCGCGTGGTCGACCTCGGTGACGAAGTCGTTGGTCTGCTTGGCCGAAACCCGGACCGACTCGACGTCGAGCGCGGCGCGGTTGATGATGGCGCCGGCGGCGCGAGCGGCCTTGATGGCCACATTGAGCATGGGGTGTAGGCTGGACGACATGAATTGTGTTCCTGGGCCGGGCCCTGCGGGCTCGGCGTGGGATGAAGAGCGAAACGGAAACGCCCCGGCGATGCGGGGCGACGACAATCGGTGATTTTACCGGCCCCGCGGCACCTTGTGGGGGCCTTTTTTCGCATCCTACGCAACCCGTCACGACATGAGAACCCGGTTCATCCTCATCCAGACCAGCCATGCCGGCAACGTGGGTGGCACGGCCCGTGCCATGAAAGTCATGGGATTCGATGACCTGGTGCTGGTGGCGCCCCGATGGGCCAATGTGCTGCGTCGTGAGGAAACCATCCAGCGGGCCAGCGGGGCCAATGATGTGCTTGCCAAGGCGCGCATCGTCGACACGCTGGACGAGGCCCTCGACGGGGTCGACCACCTGTGCGCCACGGCCATGACACCGCGCGATTTCGGGCCGCCGACCCGGTCACCTCGCGAGCACTTCCGGCAGTTGCTGGCAGGTGGACCGGGTCAGTCGGACGACGACAGGGCGGTCCGACCTGCTGGGGTCGCGTTCCTGTTCGGCTCCGAGCGCTTCGGCATGCGCAACGAAGATGTCTACCGTTGCCACGCCTGTCTGAGCATTCCGACCGATCCCGCTTTCGGTTCCCTCAATCTGGCTGCTGCCGTACAGCTCATTGCCTATGACTGGCGTCTGGCGCTGGGTCCTTGGGGATCCGCGCCGATATCGAATCCGCAGCCCCGTCTGGCCGACGCGGCCTCGGTCGCAGGCATGCTTGCCCACTGGGAGCAGGCGCTGGTGGCCATCGGTTTTCTGGACCCGGCCGCCCCCAGGAAGCTCATGCCGCGACTCAACCAGATGTTCAACCGCGCCGTCTTGCAGGAGGAGGAAATCCACATCCTCCGTGGTGTGGCCAAGGCCATGCTGGAGACCGCAGCCAGGTCAAAGCGGTAGACTGCATGCCCAGCCTGACCGCAGATGACCATGTTTGCCCGACTCCGATCCGACATCCAGTGCATTCTCGAGCGCGACCCGGCCGCGCGCAGCACGTGGGAAGTCGTCACCTGTTATCCCGGCCTGCATGCCATCTGGCTGCACCGGCCGGCGCACTGGTGCTGGAACCACGGGTTCAAGTGGCTGGGTCGCTTCATTTCGCATCTGGCCCGCTGGTTCACCGGTATCGAGATCCATCCGGGTGCCCGCATCGGTGAGCGGGTGTTTTTCGACCATGCCATGGGCACGGTGGTGGGGGAGACCGCCGAGATCGGCGACGGCTGCACCATCTACCAGGGTGTGACCCTGGGTGGCACCTCGCTCTACAAGGGCACCAAGCGCCACCCCACGCTGGGTCGTGACGTGGTGGTCAGTGCCGGGGCCAAGGTGCTGGGCGGCTTCGAGGTGGGTGATGGTGCCAAGATCGGCAGCAACGCGGTGGTCATCAAGCCCGTTCCGGCCGGTGCCACCGCGGTGGGCATTCCGGCGCGCATCATTCCGAGCAAGACCGGTGCCAGTGCCGACGTCACCGAAGACGCCCGGCCGAAGTTCACCGCCTACGGCATCACCCAGGAAGATGACCCGCTGTCGCAGGCCATGCGTGGCCTGATCGACAAGACGGGCAGCCAGGAGCACCAGATCGCGCTGCTCTGGCAGGCCATCGAAAAGCTCGCCTGTGCCCAGCGCGGCGATTGCGTTCCCGAGGACGCGGCGCGGGAGGAGCACTTCGAGGCCGACAAGCTCAATCAGCTGGTCGGCAAGTGATCAATGGTGGTGACCGTGTGCGCCATGCGCGTGACCGTGTGCCACTTCCTCGGCTGAGGCCGCCCGCACATCCAGCACTTTCAGACTGAACGTGAGGGTCTGGCCAGCCAAAGGGTGGTTGCCGTCCAGATGCACGACCGGCCCCTTGATCTTGGTGACGGTGAAGACCTGTTGCTGGCCCTGCTGATCTCGGCCCTGCAACTGGCCCCCCACCTTCACCCCGGGTGGAAACTCGGTACGGGCGATGGTGGTCACCAGGTTTTCGTCACGCTCGCCGAATGCGTCGGCTGGCGGCAGGGTGACGGTCGCCTGGTACCCCGCTTCCCGGCCTTCCAGTGCTTTCTCGATGCCAGGCAGGGTGTTCTCGTAGCCACCGTGCAGGTACGAGCGTGGGGTCTTGCCATCTTCCAGCAGCTTGCCATGGGCATCGCTGGCGCGGTAGGTCAGGGTGACGACGGTGTCTTTGGTGATTTTCATGGTCTTGTCCGAGGGGCTAGCAGCGGGCAGGGCGAACAGCGCCTTTGGGTCGCCAGCCCTTGACGACCTCGTCATGGGTTTCGAGGTAGGGTCCGCCGATCAGGTCGATGCAGTAGGGCACGGCGGCGAAGATGCCGTTGACACGAACCGTACCGTCCGGGTTGCGCGCACCCTCCAGTGTCTCCGCAATCGCCTTGGGCTGCCCGGGCAGGTTGATGATCAGGCTGCGGTCGCGCACCACCGCGACCTGGCGTGAGAGGATGGCGGTGGGCACGAAGGCCAGGCTGATCTGTCGCATCTGCTCGCCAAAGCCGGGCATTTCCTTGTGGGCCACCGCCAGGGTCGCCTCGGGGGTGACGTCCCTCGGGGCGGGGCCGGTTCCACCGGTGGTCAGGACCAGGGCACAGCCCGCGTCGACGAGCTCGATCAGGGTCTGGCTGATGACCGCCTGTTCGTCAGGAATCAGGCGGGGCTCGAATCCGATCGGGTTCTTGAGGGCCCGGGTCAGCCAGTCCTGCAAGGCTGGCAGGCCCTTGTCTTCATAAACGCCGCTGCTGGCGCGGTCGCTGATGGACACGATGCCGATGCGGACCGGGTCGAAGGTGCTGGTTTCGCTCATGGGGTGCTTTCATCGGCGTTGTCGTCGTTTTCGCCTGTGTCGGGAGCGTTCAGGGCAGACCGCACGATCTGGAAGATCTCACGGTAGGCGCGCCCGTGGCGTTGTGCTTCGCCCGGGCGCTCCTGGGCTGCGCTGGCCTGGGCATCCTTGCGCGCTTGCCGTATGAGGTTTCGCAGATGCTGCGCATCGGCCTCGGGGTGGATGTCCAGCCAGTCGGTCAGGGCGCCGTCGTCCTTCACAAGACGGTCGCGCCACTGCTCTGACTGGTGCAGGGCCAGGGTTTCTCGGGCCGAGGGCTTGCGCTGCTCTTCCAGTGCCGCCTCGACATCGGTGATCACCTGCGGGTCCAGCGCTCGCATGAGCTTGCCGATGAACTGCATCTGCCGGCGGCGACCTTCGAAATTGGTGATGCGGCGGGCTTCGGCCAGGGCATCGATCAGTTTGTCCGAGAGTTCGTGGCGCTCGCGCAGGCGTGCCATCAGGTCGCTGCGCAGGGTCAGCAGGGCTTCACCGAGCTTCTGCAGGTGTTCGCTCTCGCGCTTGAGGTCGGTCTTGCTGCGGTCGGTGTCACCCTTGGCCTCGCGTTTGAGTTCGAGGTCGAGCTCGCTGCCTTCGGCGACAAAGTGGCCGCGGACGTAATAGCCGCGTTGGGACTTGCGGGGCATGGATATGGGCACCTGGTGCCGTGAACAGTCCGGTCACGCCGATGGTGTGCCCGCCTGGAACGCGTCAGCGTCGGTGCGGCGTGAGGGGACGCTCGTGGGCGCGCTGAGGTGGAAGTAAACCGGCAGGTATCATAACCGGCACCATGAATTCCACCACCGCCCCCATCGCCCGCCCGACCCCCGCTGAGGTGTCTTCCGCTCAGCCGCTGGCCGGATTTCAGTACAGCCGGGCCCGGTTTGAAGAGCTTGCCGAGCTGGCATTGGGCCA
>JALOSN010000009.1 GCA_025458415.1 Hydrogenophaga sp. | reverse complement strand
GCTGGTGACCGGCAGGTTCTCGCAGCCCACCGGGCCGTCGATCACCACCTGCAGGCCCTTGATGGCGGTGAACACATACACCGCACCCCAGTAGCCGCCGGCGCGGTCGTGGTCAAGCACCAACATCTTGTGCCTCCCGCTTCTTCGCCGCCTTCTCGTTGAGTCGGCGCATTTCCTTGCGGAAGTTCGGGAACGGCTTGGGCACGTCTTCCCACACACCGGCTTCGTCGCCCTGGCCCACACCGCCGAAGAATTCCTTCATCGCGTCGAAGCGGTGCTGGTTGCCCATGGCGGCGTTCACCACCTGGATCAGCGAGCCGGCACCGGCCACGCCCATCAGCGGGCGGGCGGAGATCAGGTTGGTGTAGTACAGCGCGGGCACGCAGGCTTCCTTGGCGGCCTGCACCACGGGTGTGGTGCCTATCGCCAGCTGTGGCTGGTATTCGTGCAGCGCGTCGAGGTCGTTCTCCAGCGAGGCGCGGAACTGCACCTGCACGCCCTTGGCGCGCAGCCATTCGGCGTCGTGGGCATTCCACGGCGTGGCCGGGCAGGCCGAGCCGACGTAGCGCAGATCGGCGCCGCATTCGACCAGCAGGCGGCCCACCAGCAGTTCGGAGCCTTCGTAGCCGCTGAGCGTGATGCGGCCGTTGATCTTCTGTTGCGACAGCACGCCGCGGATGGCGCCCAGCGTGGCGTTGCGGGCGGTGTCGATCAGCGCCTGCGACACGCCGGTGGCGCTGCCGATGGCGCCCAGCCAGTCGTGTGTGCCGTCCACGCCGACCGGCGCCGAGCCGACGATGGGGCGGCCGGCGGCCTCGAATTCGCGGATGCTGGCGGTGTAGAAGGGGTGGATGGCCGCGACCGCGGTGCCGTCGAGCGCGGCGTACAGTTCGCGCCATTCGCGGGTCGGCGCCGTGGTGCCCACAGCCAGTCCCATGGGCGCGATCATCTGCGCGATCAGCATCGGGTCGGCCGGGAACATCTCGCCCAGCAGGGTGATGGTGGGCCTGTCGCTGCGGGCCTGGCGCGGCGCGGGCACCGGCCCGGACATGACTTCCTGGCGGGCGTACTTCAGCATCGCGCCGGTCAGCACGTCCTTCGCCTCGGCGTGCGTCGGTACACCGAAGCCGGGCACGTCGATGCCGATGATGCGCACGCCGTTGATCGAGGCGGGCAGCAGCTGCAAGGGCACACCGCTGGCGGTGGGCACGCACAGGTTGATGATGACGATGGCGTCGAGCTGCGATGGATCGGCCTGGGCGTGTACCGCCTCGCGGATGTCCTCGAACAGCTTGCCGGTGACCAGCGTCTCGCTGTTGAAGGGGACGTAGCCGACGCTGCGGCGTGCCCCGTAGAAGTGCGAGGTGAAGGTCAGGCCGTAGACGCAGCAGGCCGAGCCGGACAGGATGGTGGCGGTGCGTCGCATGCGCAGGCCCACGCGCAGCGACCCGAAGGCCGGGCACATGCTCTGCGGCTGGTCGTGCGGGCCGACGTGTTCGCCCTTGGGGTAGTCCTGCGCGTACTGCGCCAGCACCTCGCTCTTGCCCGCCGCCCTGGCCGCGGCCAGCAGCGTCTCGCCGCCCGCATGGCAGCCCATGCCGTCGCCTTCGATGGCGGTGCCGCCCACCGGGGCGGAAACGATCGGGATGGTGGTGCCGTGCATGGTGGGAAGGTCGAGGAGGGTGTGGCTCAGACGTTGTCGTAGACCACTTCCAGCGAGGGCTTGAGGGTTTCGGTCCGCCCGCACATGTCAAATTCGGTGGCCGGCTCCAGAACCACGTCGCGACCGACGGATGAGGCGGAGAAAAGGCCCAGCAGGCCGTCTTGCGTCAGTGGTGACGGACGCACAGGGGATGAGGAGTCCACGTTCGCGGCGAGCTGGGCGAAAAGCGGGCCCCAGACGGAGTCCGGGTGACCAATGATTTCGTAGCTGGCACTCTTGCGCCGGATGTCGTCGTCGGCCGGGATGACCGAGAGCACCGGAATGCCGACCTGTTGCGCAAAGGCGGCCGCCTCACCGGTGCCGTCGTCGCGGTTGATCACCATGCCGGCCACGCCGACATTGCCGCCGAGCTTGCGGAAGTATTCGACCGCGCTGCAGACGTTGTTGGCCACGTAAAGCGACTGCAGGTCGTTGCTGGCCACGACAATGACCTTCTGGCACATGTCGCGTGCAATCGGCAGGCCGAAGCCGCCGCACACCACGTCGCCCAGGAAGTCGAGCAGCACGTAGTCGAAACCCCACTCGTGGAATCCGAGCTTTTCGAGCAGCTCGAAGCCGTGGATGATGCCGCGTCCGCCGCAGCCGCGGCCGACCTCGGGGCCGCCGAGCTCCATCGCATAGACCCCGTCGCGCTTGAAGCAGACGTCACCGATCTTCACCGGCTCACCGGCCAGTTTTTTCTTCGACGAGGTTTCGATGATGGTCGGGCAGGCCCTGCCGCCGAACAGCAGGCTGGTGGTGTCGCTCTTCGGGTCACAACCGATCAGCAGCACCTTCTTGCCCTGCTGCGCCATCATGTAGCTGAGGTTGGCCAGCGTGAAGCTCTTGCCGATGCCACCCTTGCCGTAAATGGCGATGACCTGCGTTTCCTTTTTCACCTCGCCGGTGTGCACCGGATCGGGTTCCATGGCGGCTTCCTGCCGCAGCTGCGCCTGGAAGTGGACCGGGTGACTCTTGATCTCGGGTGCGTTCATCAGTGTCTCCAGTCCATGACCATCTTCAGGCAGCTGGCGTCGCCGAAAGCCGTCTCATAGGCCTCGCCGGCCCGGCCGGGGCGTTCGGTGTGGGTGACCAGGCCGTCCAGTTCGAGACGTCCCGTGTTGAGCAATTCGTTCACGGCCAGCAGGTCCGCACGGCGCCACTCGGCCGCCACCCGGATGCGGGCCTCGCGCATGAAGGCGGGTGCGTAGGCGAACGAAAGGTCCCGGCTGTAGAAGCCCGCCAGCACCACCTCGCCACCGCGCGCCAGGCGCGGAATGACCCGGTGCAGGATGTCCGCATCGCCACTGACGTCGTAGACCGCCCGGTAGTCCTTGCGCCCGTCGTCATCCGGGTGCATCACCTCGTAGCCCCGGGCACCCGAGCGGCGCTGGGGCTGGGTCTCCCAGACCACCGGTGCCGGTGCGCCGGCCGCCACGGTCAGGCGGGCCAGCAGCCGTCCCATCACGCCGTGGCCGATGATCAGGTCCGGTGGTTCGTCGGGGTCGGTGGTCCCGCCTTGCGAGACGGTGTGGTAGGCGGTGGCCGCCAGAGCCAGCAGGATCGACTCGGCGCCGCCCCCATGGCTGAGCCGGACCACGCGGTCATGGGGCACCAGCAGCCGTTCGCCGGCACCACCGAACAGGTTGTGGACGGATTCGAAGCTGTAGGAGCCCGGCACGAACACCCGGTCACCGACCTGCAGCGCCCCCCGTCCGCTGCCGCAGGCGCCATGCAGGCGCTGCACCGTCCCCACCGTTTCGTAGCCGGGCACCAGCGGGTAGCCCAGGCCCGGAAAGGGCGGCATGCTGCCATCCCACAACATCCGCTCGGTGCCGGTGCTGATGCCGCTGAAGTCGACCGCCACTTCGATGTCGCCCGGCTGCGGCGGGCGCATGTCCAGCGATCGCACCGAAAGCTCACGGGGACGATCAAAAACGATGGCGGCGGCTTTCATGGGTGTATTAAATGGCTGACATTACAAAATGTCAACTAAAAGTGACACTGTGGGGTGTGGCGGGTGAATTGACGGACGGTCGCGTCTTGCGACCGACGAGCAGGCGGGCATGGAGTGGCATCGGGTTGGGCACCGGTTCGATGTGGGTGAACCCTGCTTCCTGCATCAGCCCGGTCAGGGCTTCAGGCGTGCGCAGCCGGCCCGGGCCCATGGCCATCAGGTAGAAGTGGTAGTAGGGCGCGGTCGGGGTCGGATCCCCCTGCGAGCCGGCCATCGGCTCGGCCAGCAGCAGGCTGCCCCCCAAGGGCAGGCAGCGGTGGATGGCGCGCAGCAGACGGCGTACCGTGTCGTCATCGTGGTCGTGTGCGACGCGCAGCAGGGTGACGAGATCGGCCCCGGAGGGGAGTTCGTCGTCGATGAAACTTCCGCCGTGGACTTTCAGCCGGTCGCCCAGCCCGTTGCGCGCGCCGGCCTGCGCGGCCAGCCGGGCCACGGGCGGCAGGTCGAACAGCGACAGCGCCAGGTGGGGATGGGCCTGGCCCAGGGCCGTGACCCAGCCGCCCAGGCCGCCGCCGACATCCAGCACATGCTGGTGGTCGGCAAACGGGTAGCTGGCCAGCAGCTCGTCGATCACGAAACGCTGCGAGTTCGCCATCAGGTCCGAGTAGTGGGCGAAGACCCCGTGGTCGTCGGGTGTCGGATCCACCTGGGGCAGAGCTTCCTGGGCCCGTGCGTGATCCGGGGTGCGGGAATAGGGCCACAGCCGGTTCATCCGGGTGTCGCCCGGCTTGCGCAGCAGGGAGAGCGGGTCCGACAGGTCCTGGTACAGGGTGGCGTTGTGTTCGACCATGTCGCGAATGCCCTGATGAGTCACCACCGGGGCGCCCAGGGGGCCGAGTCCGAGGCGTCCGCCCGTGCGACGCTCCAGCAGGCCGATGGAGACCGCCGAGTCCAGCAGCCGGTCCAGCCCGGTTTCGGCGATCCCCGTCAGCTGGGCCAGCTGCTCCCGTGTCCTGGGCGATGCGTGCACGGTTTCGAGCAACTGCAGCCGCACACAGGCCAGCAGCACCTGCGAGTGCACGAAACCCGCCATCACGCCGAACAGGCGCTCGGCCCGACGGCGCACCAGCCAGCGGGTCAGGACCGACGTGGAGGCCCAGCGCTGCAACGCCGGTGCGGTGGTCCAGCGATCGATCTGGCGCTCCAGCCGATCGCGCCAGGGGTCCCGGTCCACAGGCTCTGTCAGGGGTGCGGTGTTGTTCAAGGAAGGCATGGCGGTCGCTCCAGGTTCAGATCACCAGTGGCAGGACCTGGGTGGACACGCCCGCTGCAGCGGGCGGCCGCAGTTCGGCGCGCTCGCTGGGGATCAGCCGCTCGGATTCGAGTCGCACGATCTGTTGCAGGACCGAACGGGCCGGGCAGTCCGGGATGGAGATCACGGCCGCGTCCATGAGGGCGCGGAAATGGGCCACCGCGCCATCGATGCCCATGGCGGCAGCGGCGCTGGGGCGGCCATGCTGCACGTCCTGGCCCGCGGGTTTGCCCAGCGCGCCGGTGTCGAGCATCACGTCGCGGATGTCATCGGCCACCTGGTAGGCCTCGCCAAGGTGCTCGCCCAGGGGCTGCCAGGGCTTCGGGTCGGCACCTGCCGCCAGGGCACCGGCGCGTGTGGATGCCACGAACAGGGCACCGGTCTTGGCGCGCTGGTACTGGCCAAGGGCCACGTGCGACTCGCATTCCCAGGCCTGACCCGCCACGATGCCGGTCGGTGCGCCCACGCCATCACACAGGGTCTGCAACAGGCCGGCCAGGCGTGACGGATGGCGGACGCCAGCCATCGCCATGCTCTGGTAGGCCATCACGATCAGGGCATCGCCCGCCAGCAGGGCCAGCGGCTCGCCGAACTGGCGGTGAACCGAGGGCAGGCCGCGGCGCGAGTCGGCGTCATCGAAGCAGGGCATGTCGTCATGGACCAGCGAGGCGCAATGCAGCAGCTCGATGGCGACCGCGGTCGCGTCGGACAGGTCCGGAGCATCCTCGCCGCAGGCGGCTGCCACCGCCAGGCACAGTTGGGGCCGGATGCGGGCGCCGCCGGGAAACACGGCGTGGCGCAGCGCGCGCATCAATCGGGGGGGCGCATCCGGACGGTCGCACAGGGCCATCTGGTGCTCGAGTGCTTGCTCGATCCGTGAGATCAGTTGCATGTTTCCCTCGGCCGTCTGCACTGTCATGGGTTTATGACAGGTCTGAGTGTCAATGTAACATTACAAACAACGATGTCAACTTTTCTTTGCAGGTGGGCGTGCCCGGGCCGGCCACCTGCCGCCAAGGCACGGCGCGGTCGCCCGCGGGTCATGGACGGGCCCTGGCGCGGTCGGGGTTGCTGACGCGTCAGCGGGAAGGGGGAAGGGGCGGAGCGGCGGCGGGTCGCTCGTGGGGCGCCTGCTCCAGCCCGTAGCTGCGGGCCAGCCGGAACACGTGGGCCGGAACCATGGAGCGCACCCGCGCCGGCATCTCCCGGCGCAGGTGCACCAGGGTCTCCAGGGCCTTCATCTCGACCCGGGCGCGGGCAAACTCCAGTCCGCGGGGTCCGATGCGCGGCATGAGCCAGGCCACCAGGGGCCGCGCCCAGCCCGGCATGCGCCGCGTGGGCAGACCGCCGGCGGCGCGCTGCAGATTGGCCAGAAAGCCTCGCACGGCGCCAGTCCGCCGCCCGGCGCTCGAAGGCGGCGTGAGCAGCACCTCGTCGCCCAGCAGTTCCAGCAGCTGCTGACCCCGCTGGTTGCGCACCAGCACCCATTGCTCGCCACGGCCACCCATGTAGCCGACGGTGATGTCGGCCAGGGCGTTGGTGTAGTCGACACAGGTGCGGCAGGTGGTCGGAAAGAAGTCGGCCGGCAGGTCCGACAGCGGCAGCTGGAGAAACGGAATCAACCGGCGCTGGCCGGCATCGGTGCGGATCTCGACCTGGTAGTCGGCACGGAACTCCAGGTAGCTGATGTCCTCGGGGTTTGGCGACAGCAGGGCCAGGAAGTCGTGGAAGCGCTCGGTGTGGGTGTTGTCCGAGCAGGGCAGCCCGATCACGTGCAGGCTTTCCAGGCCATGCTCGCGGCGCAGCTGTTCCTCGATGGCGCGCAGCGGGTACACCTGGCACGGAATGGCAATCACCGCCAGGCGCCGCAGGCCCTGGCGCAGCGCCGGCTCGATCTGTGCGAGCAAGGGCGCGTAGCCCATGCGCATGCCCCGGCAGGCGGCCATGTCCTGGGACCGGGTCACCACCACGGGCTGGGGCCGCCAACGGTCCTGCGGGTGCGGGCCCATGCAGATCACGGCATCGACCGCGCCGCTTTCCAGCAGGCGCTCGGCCAGGCGGGTGGTGATGCCGGTCCACTGTGCACCTTCCAGTGGCTGACGCAGGCGGGCCTGCCACATGGCCTTCAGGGGCCCGAAATGCAGCTCGTCACCCGAAGAACCCCCACCGCCAGCTTCATCGCGGGGCCGGCCATGCACCTGCCGCTCCATGCGCGGGTAGTCCGGATGGATGAACTGGCAGGCCTGGCCGCAGCGCTGTGGCTGTGCGGTCCGGGACAGCCCGCAGTCGGTGCACAGGCGCCGCATGGGCGGCTCGTGGACGGGCACGGGCATGGGCGTCACGCCATCACCTCGCTGTCGGGTGGTGGCTGTCCGTCCCAGCAAGCCAGCAGGTGTGCGGCCACCAGGTCCGGTGCCTCTTCGTGGGCCAGGTGGCCCAGTCCCTGCAGCCAGACACAGCGGCCCCGCACCGCTTCGGGCAGGGCGGCCATGACGCGCCTGGACTGCGCCGGTGGCACGGTGCGGTCGCAGGCGCCGACCAGCAGGTCCAGCGGCACACCCAGGCGACACAGGTCGCGCGCCAGCCCGGGCAGGTCCCAGCTGGCCATCATGGCCAGGGCACCGCGCGCATGGGCCGGGCTTTGCACCAGGCGGTGGTAGAGCGCCACGCCCTGGTCATCAAGGCGGGAACCTGTGCTTTCCAGCAGCCGCCCAAGGACCGACGGTGCCCGTGCATGCCAGGCAAACACCCGTGGCACCCAGGCCTGCCCCGCCAGCAAGCGCGCGGCCGGCGTGAACAGGCGACCCGCCGTTCCCTCCAGGGGCAGCAGGGCCGGGTTCAGGCCTGCGAGTCGCCGGGGTTGGATCAGACCGTCCAGACACATGCGGATGGCCACGGCTGCGCCGGCCGAGTGGCCGACCACCAGGTCCGGTACCCTGCCCAGGGCCTTCAACAGGGCATGCACCGCCTGCGCCATCCCGGTCAAGCCCATTTCGGGCGCCTGTGCGCCGGCTGCTGGCAAGCCCGTGAATGCATGGCCGGGCAGGTCGGGTGCCAACACCTCGAAGCGCCGGGCCAGCAAGGGCGCCAGATCCCGCCACGAATGGGTGGACGAGCCCGTGCCGTGCAGCAGCAGCGCGCAGGGGGCTTGCGGACCGTCCATTGCGGCGAATTGCTGCACATGCCAGCGCAGCCCGCCACTGCCAACGATGCGGCTGTGTGCGCTGTTTGGCCAGTGGGCCCCGTCGCGTTCCCAGATCAGGTCGTGGCGTGTCATGCCGGCCGCTGCAAGAAGGCGTGCTGTACGGCCTGGGCCAGGTGGCTGGCGCCGGCGTGGGGCAGGGCCAGGTAGCGTGCACCCATGCGCTGGGCCAGCACCCGGGCGGCCTCGGCCGGCTGGGGGGATGTGTCGATCACCAGGGCAGACAGGCCCTGCTCGCGCAGACGTTCGGCGGCCGCCAGGGCATCGGCCGTGGCGCGCTCGCGACCCGGTGCGCCGTCGGCCGCGATGTTGGCTCGACCGTCGGTCAGCAGCACCAGCGTGGGCGACTCGCCCCGCCGGGCGATCTGCAGGCAGAGGTCACGCGCGGCTTCGATACCGCTGGCCAGCGGTGTGCCACCGCCGCCGGGCAGCGCGGCCAGTCACTCGGCCAGCAGCAGCTCGACCGCACCCTTGGCCTCGGCCATGCGGTGCAGGGCCGACGAGCCCGAGGCATCCACCACAAACACGGTGGTGCCGGGCAGGTGCCGTCGGCGCCTGGCCATGCGCAGGTCTTCGGAGCGCACCATGACCGGTCGGCTGCTGGGCATGGCCGGCGGGGCAGCCCCCTTGTCGGTCTGTGCTTCGCGCCGGATGCGCTGCCAGGGGGCGGCCGCCCGCAGCGTGTCGATCAGGTGCAGGCGGGCGCTGCCACCGGGGCGTCCCGGACGCGACCCGACCACCCGTCCCCGGGCGCCGGTGTCCTGGCTGGCGCCGAAGCGGCCGCTGGTTCTGGCGCGGGCCGCCGGTGGCATGCCGGCCTGCAACTGCGCCAGCAAACCGGCCGGCAGGCCCACGCGCACGGCGTCTGCCAGCCGGTCCTGCAAGGGCTGGGCGCCCTCGGCCTGGACGGGCGGATCCGGTGTGTCCTGATGCCGATCAGGGTGGTCGGGGTCGTCCGCATCCTGCCCGGGTGGCGACGGAGGCGGGGTGTCGTTTGGTGTGGCGCTCTGCGGTGGTGGCTCGTCACCGGCTTCGCCGGCCGGCTCGGATGCATCCGCCGGGACAGGCAGCCGGGTCGCCCGCGGGGCCAGCACCAGGGCAACTGCCAGTTCGGCGTGCCGTGCCAGCACTTCGGTCTGGCCCTCCAGGGCCGCCACCGCGCGGGCTGCCCGCAGCGCCAGCAGCAGGGCCCGCATCGAAGGGACACCGCAACTGGCAGCCGTGGCGGCCAGTGCCTGCAGCAGATCGTTCGACACCACCGCCGTGGCCTGACGCTGACGGGCAGTTGCCAGCACCGCTGACGAACAGGTGGGAGGGTCGGGCAGACCGGGCGTCTCCAAGGCGCCCATGGCGCCCGGGTCGACGTCAAAGGCCAGGCGGTCCCGCAGCCCATCCGGCAGGCCTTCCGTTGCCTCGCGGTCGTCGTCCAGTGCGACCAGGGTCCAGCGGCTGGCCCAGTTGCGCTGCTGGCCGTCGCGCTGCAGCTCGACCCGCCGCTGGTCGATGGCGCTGCACAGCAGGGCCACGGTCATCGGCGGCGCCCGTTCGGCCATGGTCAGAATCAGCACCCCTCCGTCTGCCCGTGCGAGCAGGCCGGTGGAAAGGACGGGATGGCCCAGGTGCAGGGTGGCCGGCAGGTCCAGCCCACCGAGCAGGGCCGATTCGGTGGCGTGGTGGGGAATCTTCAGCCAGGGCTTGTCGGTGCCGATGGCCGAACGCAGCCGGCCCAGCCAGGCGTCGCGCAGCGGACCCGGCCCGCCCCGCAGCACCACGCCGCCCAGACCGACCGGGTCGACCGCCAGCAGCGCCAGCGCCCATTGCGCCAGCACTGGCAGCTGCAGGTCGGTCGACTGCCCACCGGTTGGCAAGTGGGCAACGCGGGCAGGGGGCTCAGGCGCCAGCGCCGGTGAGGCCCCGTCCACGCTCAGTCTCCCAGCAGTTCGGTCACCGCACGTTCAACCCGGGTGCCGGCATCGGCGTTGTCCAGCGGGTTGCGTCGCAGCCGGTGCCGCAGGGCCGGCGCAGCCACCTTGCGCAGGTGCATCGGCTCGACGCAGGTCTGACCGTCCAGCGCGGCCTGCGCGCGGGCTGCGCGAATCAAGGTCAGATCGCCCCGCAGGCCGTCGGTGCCCAGTTGCATGCACAGGTTGGCGGCCTTTTCGCGGGTCGCGTCCGGCACCTGGATGTCCATCAGGCGCTTGCGTGCCGCCACCAGCTTGCGCCGCACGGCCGCGTCCTTCGACTGCCACTGCGCGATGAAACCGGTGCGGTCCTGCTCAAAGGCCTCGCGCCGCTTCACCACCTCGACCCGATCGGCCAGCGAGTCCGGTGTGCGGACCTCCACCGCCAGGCCGAAACGGTCCAGCAGCTGCGGCCGCAGTTCACCTTCCTCCGGGTTGCCGCTGCCCACCAGCACGAAGCGGGCGGGGTGGCGCACGCTCAGTCCCTCGCGCTCGACCACGTTCTCGCCGGACGCTGCCACATCGATCAGCAGGTCCACCAGATGGTCTTCCAGCAAATTGACTTCATCGATGTAGAGAAAGCCGCGGTGCGCCTGGGCCAGCAGGCCCGGCTCGAAGGCCTTGATGCCCTGCGACAGCGCCTTTTCAAGGTCCAGCGCACCCACCACCCGGTCTTCGGTCGCACCCAACGGCAGGTCCACCACCGGCACCGGGGCGGTTTCGGTCCTGGGTGACTGGCCGTTCGGGCGCAGCCGAGCGCAGTCCTCGCAGGCGGTCACGGAGGAGGCCGGATCGCACCGGTATCGGCAACCCTGCACCACCTTCATCGGCGGCAGCAGGCTGGCCAGGGCCCGCACGGCGGTGGATTTGCCCGTGCCCCGGTCACCCAGCACCAGCACACCGCCGATACCGGGATCGATCGCCGCGATCAGGATCGCGGTCTTCATCTCGTCCTGGCCGACGATGGCCGAGAAAGGAAATTGCTGTGCCATGGAAAGCCCAGTATGGCACAAGCGGACTCATGTCGAGAAGTTGTACAAGCTAAATTGTCAACTCAAATGGACATATCGGCCGGTGGGTGGTGGCGACCGCGCCGCATGAACATCTGGTAGAGCAGCGGCACGATGAACAGCGTCAACATGGTGGAGAAAACCAGGCCCCAGACGATGCCGTGGTGGTGGTGGTGATCAGGATGGGCACGACCCGGCGCCGGCCGGCCTGCACGATCGAATGCGCCGTGCCCATGCCGGCGGCGAGCCGGCTGTTGGCTGCATCGATCAGCACGATGGCCGAGTTCACCGCGATGCCGCTGAGCGCGATCACGCCATACAGGGTATACAGCGACAGCGGGTTGCCCGAGATCGCCAGGCCGAAGGCCACACCGGTAAAGGCCAGCGGGACGGTCACCAGAATCATCAGGGGTTGCCAGTAGCTGCGGAACTGCGCGGCCAGGATGAGGTAGATCAGGCCCACGCCCAGCAGGAAAAGGGCCTGCATGGCAGCCAGGCTTTCTTCGATGTCTTCCAGTTCGCCCGAGAAGTCCAGATCGACACCAGGATGTTGGGTGCGCACTTTCTCCCACTCGGCCTTGATGAGGTTGTTGGCCTCCACGGTGTCGGTCACGTCCTTGTCCAGGTTGGCCTGGACCGTGGTGGTTCGCCGCAGGTTGTAGTGGCGGATGACGCCGCGCCCCGGTTCCACCTCGGCCCGAACGAGGGTGCCCAGGCGGGTGGTCTGGCCGGAGGGCAGCACGACCGGTTCATCCAGGATGCTGGCCGGGTCCAGCGGGCGCTCCTCGCCGCTGCGCAGCATGCGGTCCGATCGCACGCGCAGCTCGATCTTGTCGCCCTGGTCGCGCGTGAAGGCCACCACCTCGCCGTCGATCGCCAGCCGGACCAGGCGTGAGACCTGGGCGGCGCTCATGTTGGCTTCGCGCAGGGCATTCGTGTCCATCTGCAGCCGAAGCTGCGGCCGACCGGGCAGCTGGTCATCCTGCACATCGGTGGTGCCCGGAATGCGCGCGACGATCGCCTTGAGCACCTCGCTGGCGGCTTCGATCTCCTCGAAGGTGTCGCCGCGCACCTTGACGTTGATGGGTTTGCCCGAGGGCGGTCCGCCCGAGAGCACGGTGAAGCTCTTGTTGCCCGGTCCGCCCAGGCTCTCCACTGTGGCGCGCATGTCGTCCACCACCTCGGAGACCTCCCGGGAGCCGGGGGTCCGTGGGTTCAGCGAGACAAACACCTGCCCGTACAGGTCGCCGTAGACGATGTCGGTGTCGGTGAACTTGATGCCGGCGGTGGACGTGACCGAACGGGCTTCGCCCTCCAGGCCGATACCCCGCAGCTGCTCCCGCACCACCCGTTCGACGCGCTGGGTTTCCTCCAGTGTCTCCTCCAACGCCGCGCTGGCGGGCATGTCCACGTTCACATAGAAGGCGCGTATCGGGTCGAAGGCAAAGAACTGCACCCGCACCACCTGGGCCACCAGCAGACCCACCGCCAGCGCCACCGCCGTCACACCGACCATGGCAAAGCGTTTGGGGCGGCGCAGCACATACGCCAGCCATTGCCCGTAGCGCAGCCGCAGCACGCGGGTGAAGTGTTCGCGCAGGCGCTGCACCCTGGACGGTCGGTCGAATCGAACACCGGCCACCGAGACGTGCACTGGCAGCATCCAGAACGCCTCCAGCAGCGATATCACCAGGGCCAGGGTGACCACGAACGGGATCACGAACATGAACTTGCCCACAATGCCCGGCAGCAGCATCAGTGGCAAAAAAGCGGCCAGCGTCGTGGCCACCGAAGCCAGCACCGGTTTCCAGACTTCCAGGATGCCGTCCAGACTGGCCTGTAGCACCTGCTGGCCCCGCTGCATGCGGTAGTAGATGGCCTCCACCACCACCACCGCCTGATCCACCAGCATGCCCAGCGCGATCACCACCCCCAGCAGCACCGAGACATTGACCGTGTAGTCCATGGTGTTGAGCACGGCGAAGGTACCCATCAGCGAGAACGGAATGCCCAGGGCCACCAGCAGGCCGATGCGCCAGCCCAGGAACAGCCAGCACACCGCCAGCACCAGCAGGGCACCATAAAGGGCGTTGGTCTGCATGACGCCGATGGCTTCCTGGGTCGGCACGGTCTGGTCGTCGGTGAGCACCAGTTGCAGGCCATCTTCGGTCAGCACCGCGTTCTCGCGGTCGATGAAGGACTTGAGCCGCTCCACCAGTTCCAGCGTGTTGGTGCCTGATTTTTTGGTCAGCGACAGCGAAATGGTGGGTCGGTCGTCCATGGCCGCCAACTGCGACGCTGGTGCGCGGGCTCGCTCGATGCGGGCCACATCGCCCAGGCGGGCCACCGCTTCAGGCCGTGCCATGGACCGAACCGGCAGGTCCGCCAGGGCCTGCGGGTCGGTCTGCACCCCTTGCACGCTGACAGACCAGGCACCGGTCTGTGTGCGCAGCGTGCCACCGGTCGTGTCCCGCCACCAGCCGGAGAGCGTGTCGGCCACGTCGGACGAGAGCAATCCGCGCGCCGCCAGCGCCTGCGGGTCCGGGCTGACCAGGATTTCGGGGTTGCGCAGGCCGGCAGCGGCCACCTGGTCCACGCCCGAAATGCCTTCCAGCGCACTCTTGAGGCGCCGGGCATGCCGGCGCAGGGTCTCGTCGTCGGCCTGGCCCACCAGCACCAGCGACGCGGTGGGGAATCCGTTGCTGGTGGTGATCTCCAGGATCAGCGGATCGTCGGCTTCGGGGGGCAGTTCCGCCGAGGCCCGGTTCTGGATCTCGCGGCGCAGGTCGGCCATGCGCTTGTCGAAGGTCCGCTCGTTGATGTCGCGAAAGCGCACCAGCAGCGTGGCCGCGTTCTCGCGCGAATTGGAGATCACGAAGCGCACGTCGGCCACGCTGCGGATGCCGTCTTCCAGCGGGTTGGTGACCAGCCGTTCGATCTCTTCCGCGCTGGCTCCCGGCAGCGTGGCCGTGATGCTGACCCAGTTGAAATTGATCTCGGGGTCCTGCTCCCGCGGCATGGTCGCGTAGCTCAGCAGACCCAGCAGGAGCACGACCACGAAGGCGATGTTCGCCAGCGGATGGTTGGTCAGCAGCGAGCGCATGAAGGCCATGTTCGATGTCCTGCTTCAGTTGCCCGCGCGCATGACCGTCACGGTCTGCCCGTCCTGCAGGGCAGACTGTCCACCCACCACCAGCAGGGTCGAACCCGGCCAGTCGGCTGGTACCGGGACCACACGGCCTTCCTGGGCGCCTGGCAGTGGCCGGAAGCGAACGGTCGGGTTGGCGGCGTTCTCCTCGACCACAAACACGCCGATCACCCCGTTGCGTCGCGCCAGCCACTGGGGAGGCAGGTGGGGGCGCGCATCTTCCCAGATCAGCCGGCCCGCCGTACCCGCCGAAGGGGCGTCCGATCCGGCCTCGAAGGCCAGGCGGGCGGTTCGCGTGCGTGCCGGTTCGCTCATGGTGCTGCCGATCCGAACCAGCCGCACCGGCCGCTCCTGACCGTCGGCCTCGAACCGCAGGCGCCTGGCCTGGGGCAGGCTGGTGGCGTCCAGCGGATTCACCGTGGCGTCCAGTTCGACCGCGCCCTTCTCGGCCAGCACATACAGCAGGCTGCCTGGCGCCACGGCCTCGCCGGTCTGCGCGTGGCGCTCGACCACCTCGGCATCGAACGGCGCACGCAGCACCGTCTTGTCCAGTTGGCGCTGCGCTGTGGCCAGCTGTGCGCGGTTGGCATCGGCCTCGGCCCGGACCAGCGCCACTTCCGTCTCCCGCTGCGCCAGCGCTTCAGGCGACAGAAAGTCCTGGGCGGTCAGGTCCCTGGCGCGTTGCAGCTGGGTCTGCGCCAGCGCCAGGCGGGCCTGGCTGGCTTCCAGCGCAGCGCGCGCGCGCTGCACGCCCAGTTCCTGGTCTCGGGGGTCGACGCGCGCCAGCACCTGCCCGCGCTTCACACTGGCGCCGACGTCGGCGGTCCACTGCTGCAGCGTACCGGCCACCTCGGCCGAGAGGCGCGAGACGTTGCGTGCCCGGACCCGGGCCGGCGCATCGCGGACCGGGAACACCTGGCTGGCATCCAGGCGTGCGGCCTCCACTGTCCTGATCGTGGTTGAACCCGAGGTGTTGCTGACCGGCTGGGCCAACGCCACCGGACCGGCCATCGCCCCGGCTAGCAGGGTCAGGCACAGCGCCCGGCGTGCCGGGCGCAGGGAAACAGATGGCGTGCGAAGGAACATGACGGGTTTCTGAGTGGTCGTTTGAGAAGTCGCAGCAGGGAATCACATCCACAGGCTGCGCCAAAGAAGCAAGGGGACGTCGGCCCGCCCCACCGTCGGGCGATGCCTCCAGCTGCAGTGGCTGATCTGGCCGATCCGGTCGAGGACGCGCATGCCACCTTGTACCACCAGCCTCAATTCCCAGCCGGCCCGCCCGGGCAAGCCAAGGGCCAGTGGGGCGCCCTGCTCCATGAGGCCCCGGGCGTGGCGGCACAGTTCGGCCACGGCCGCCTGTCGGGCCTGTTCCGCCCGCGCGTCCTGCCGTGGCGACGAGGCATGGAAGTCTTCATGGTCCAGGCCGTGACGGGCCAGCAGGTCGGACGGGAGGTAGTGGCGTTGTCGCTCCAGGTCGATGCTCAGGTCCTGCCAGAAGTTGATGAGTTGCAGGGCAGAGCAGATCCGGTCGCTCTGTTGCAGGGACCGGTTGTCGTTCACCCCGTACAGGTGCAGCAGGAGACGGCCGACCGGATTGGCCGACAGGCGGCAATAGGCCAGCAGTTCGTCCAGGTTCGCATAGCGATGGCCATTGCCGGTGTGGCGCACGTCCTGCTCGAACGCGCTGATCAGGTCGTGCAGCAGTGCCAGGGGCAGGCGGTGCGTGCGCAGGGCCGAGCGCAGCGGACCAAACACCTCGGGCCAGTCGGTGGCGCCGGCATCGCCGCCATCGGAGGCCTGCTCCAGGCTGTGGCGGTAACGCGCCAGCGCGCCCAGCCGATCGGCAGCCGGTGCGTCACCCTCGTCGGCCAGGTCGTCGGCTGTGCGGGCGAAATGGTAGATCGCCGCCACGGGCGCGCGCAGCCTGGGCGGGCACAACCAGGACGCCACCGGAAAGTTCTCATAGTGCGCCACGTTGCTTGCCAGTCCCTGGTCAACGGGGTCAGAGGCGCTGATGGGCGTCGGTGTCATGGGGTTGTTGGGGAGTCCCGTACAATTTACTAACCGGTCAGTCATTAATTATCGGTGAGATCCGCAAGCGCTTGCGCGGCCCCGCAAGGTTCTGCCGCCTGCCCGCCACAGCCTGCATAAAGTTCCAGCCATGAAAACTGTGCATTTTGTCCTCATCGTGACAGCCAGCTGCCTGCTGGCTGCCTGCAGCCAGCCCGAGCCTGCCCAGGAACCGGTGCGCGCCGTCAAGCTCCTGACAGTGGCCCCGGCCACCCTGACCGACACCAGCGAATATGCCGGTGAAGTCCGGGCCCGCGTCGAGTCCCTGCCGGGCTTCAGGGTCGGCGGCAAGCTGGTCGAACGCCTGGTGGAGCCCGGCCAGCGGGTGCGCAAGGGACAGGTGCTGGCCCGGCTCGACCCGCAGGACTTCGCCCTGGCCACCCAGGCGGTGCAGGCCCAGGTGCAGGCCGCCAGCACCCAGCGCGACCTCGCCGCGGCCGAACTGCGGCGTTTCACCGACCTGCGTCGCCAGGGTTTTGTGAGCGACGCCGAAATCGAGCGTCGGCAGGCCGCGCTGGATGCCGCTGAAGCCACGCTGCGCCAGGCCATGGCCAACCAGGCCGTACAGGGCAACCAGGCGGCCTACACCCGGCTGGTGGCCGATGCCGACGGCCTGGTGACGGCCGTCATGGCCGAGGTCGGACAGGTGCTGGCTTCAGGGACACCGGTGCTGCGGCTGGCCCATGACGGTCCGCGCGAAGTGTGGATTGCCATCCCCGAAGACCGGGTACCCGGTGTGAAGCCGGGCATGCCGGCCCAGGCGAGGTTGTGGGCGGGCCTCGCACCGGCCGCTGCAGGGGATCTTCCGGCCCGGGTGCGCGAGGTGGGCGCCAGTGCAGACCGTGTCACCCGTACCTTCACAGTCAAGCTGGCGCTGGCGCCTGACGCGGCAGTTCCGCTGGGGGCGACCGCCTATGTCCGGCTCGATCCTTCGGTCGCCAGCGGCGTGCGGCCCGCCGTGGGTTTCCGGCTGCCCACCAGTGCCCTGTTGCGCAACGGGGAAGACACGTCTGTCTGGGTGTTCGATCCGGGCGCGCAGACCGTGCAGCCCCGCCCGGTGAAAGTCATCACCGCCGATGGCAACGATGTGGTGGTGGCCGGGCTCGAGCCCGGTCTTGAGGTGGTGGCGGCCGGGGTCCACGTGCTTTCGCCGGGTCAGGTCGTGACGCGATTTGCCGCACCGGCCATGCAGTGAGGCCGGCCATGCAGAACGAGCACCCGCAGGCCCCGCAGCCCGAATCCTGGATCACG
This sequence comes from Hydrogenophaga sp., assembly GCA_025458415.1. Taxonomy (GTDB): domain Bacteria; phylum Pseudomonadota; class Gammaproteobacteria; order Burkholderiales; family Burkholderiaceae_C; genus Hydrogenophaga. The sequence goes on along the minus strand of JALOSN010000009.1, from coordinate 8,788 downwards.
CGCTGGAACCTTTCTCGCTGGGCCCTCGACCACCAGGCCCTCACGCGCTACCTGATGGTGGTGCTGATGCTGCTGGGCATCAGCGCCTATTTCCAGCTGGGTCAGGACGAGGATCCGCCCTTCACCTTCCGCGCCATGGTGGTGCAGGCTTTCTGGCCAGGCGCCACCGCCCAGCAGGTGGCCGAGCAGGTGTCGGACCGCATCGAGCGGACCCTGCAGGAGGTCCCCCATGCCGACATCATCCGCAGCTATGCCAAGCCGGGCGAGGCACTGATCATCTTCCAGCTGCGCGACAGCTCGCCCCCTGGCGAGGTGCCGCAGATCTGGTACACGGTCCGCAAGAAGATCGGTGACATGCGTGGCAGCCTGCCCCAGGGTGTCATCGGTCCGTTCTTCAACGACGAGTTCGGCGACGTGTTCGGGGTGATCTTTGCCCTGCAGGGTGAAGGCTTCAACCGGGCCGACAAGAAAAAGGTGGCGGACGACGTGCGCCAGCGCCTGCTGCAGGTGCGGGACGTCAGCAAGGTCGAGCTGTTCGGCGTGCAGCCGGAAAAGCTCTATGTCGAGGTGTCGCAGCGCCGCCTGGCGACCCTGGGGCTTGACATGAATCAGGTGCTGGCGGCCCTGGGACAGCAGAATGCCGTCGAGTCGGCCGGTGCGCTTCAGACCCCGCAGGATGTCCTGCGGGTGCGGGTGGGTGGCGCCTTCAACTCGGTCGACGAACTGCGCGCCATGCCCATCCGGGCCCCGGATGGCACGCAGATCCGGCTCGGCGACATTGCCCAGGTGAGCCTCGGTTACGTCGATCCGCCTCAGGTGCTGGTGCGCCACAACGGCCAGGACAGCATTGCCCTGGGCATCTCGATGGCCAGTGGGGGCGACATCATTGCCCTGGGCAAGGCCCTGAAGACCGCGGTGGCCGACATTGAGGCCGAGCTGCCGGCTGGCATGCGGCTGGTCCAGGTGCAGGACCAGCCCCAGGCCGTGACCACCTCCGTCAACGAATTCGTCAAGGTGCTCATCGAGGCAGTGGTGATCGTGCTGGCGGTCAGCTTCGTCGCCCTCGGCCTGCACCGCCGCGAGGGGGGCCAGGGCCTGCGCCGCTACACCCTGGACATGCGCCCGGGCCTGGTCGTGCTGATCACCATCCCGCTGGTGCTGGCCGTGACCTTTCTGGTCATGTACTACTGGGGTATCGGCCTGCACAAGATCTCGCTGGGGTCGCTGATCATCGCGCTGGGCCTGCTGGTGGACGACGCCATCATTGCGGTGGAGATGATGGTGCGCAAGCTGGAGGAGGGGTACTCCATGATGCGGGCCGCCACGTTCACCTGGGAGGTCACCGCCATGCCGATGCTGACCGGCACGCTGATCACCGCTGCCGGCTTCCTGCCCATCGGACTGGCCCAGTCGGCGGTGGGCGAATACACCTTCGCCATCTTCGGTGTCACCGCGGCAGCGCTGGTGATTTCCTGGATCGTGGCCGTCATGTTCGTGCCCTACCTGGGGGGCAAGCTGCTGAAGGTCAAGCCACACGTGGGACAGATCCAGGAGGTCTTCGACGGTCCCTTCTACGACCGCTTCCGTGCCACCGTCGACTGGTGCGTCGAACACCGCTGGATCACCATCGGCGCCACGGTCCTGACCTTTGTGCTCGGTCTGGCCGGTATGTCGCAGGTGCAGCAGCAGTTTTTCCCCGACTCCAGCCGTCCCGAGATCCTGGTCGACGTCTGGCTGCCCGAAGGCAGCAGCATCGCCGCCACCGACGAGGTCACCCGCCGGCTTGAGGCGCGCCTGGCCGGCGAGGAAGGTGTCCGGTCGGTCAGCACCTGGGTCGGCAGCGGCGTGCCGCGCTTCTACCTGCCGCTGGACCAGATCTTCCCGCAGAGCAATGTGGCCCAGCTGATTGTGCTGCCCGATGACCTGCGTGAGCGCGAGCGCCTGCGCAAGGCCCTGCCGGCCCTGCTGGCGACCGAGTTCCCCGAGGTGCGAGGCCGGGTCAAGCTGTTGCCCAACGGACCACCGGTCCCGTATCCGGTGCAGTTCCGCGTGGTCGGATCGGATCCGGCCGTCCTGCGCGGTCTTGCCGACGAGGTCAAGGCGACCATGCGCCAGAACCCCCATGTGCGTGGTGTCAACGATAACTGGAACGAATCGGTCAAGGTCATGCGGCTGGAGGTCGACCAGTCCAAGGCACGGGCCCTGGGCGTGTCAAGTCAGTCGATCGCCCGTGCGTCGCACACGCTGCTGACTGGCAGCACCGTCGGCCAGTACCGCGATGGCGACCGCCTGATTGACATCGTGCTGCGTCAGCCGCCCGATGAGCGGGACGCCATCACCGACCTGGCGCTGGCCTACCTGCCGACGGCTTCCGGCCAGAGCGTGCCCTTGTTGCAGGTGGCCACACCGGTGTTCGACTGGGAGCCGGGCGTGATGTGGCGCGAAAACCGCAATTACGCCATCACCGTCCAGAGCGACGCGGCCGAAGGTGTGCAGGGGGCCACCGTCACCAGCCAGTTGCTGCCGGCATTGCGGGAGATCGAGGCGGGCTGGCGCCAGCGCGGCCTGTCGGCTTACCGCATCGAGGTGGCAGGTGCCGTGGAGGAAAGCAGCAAGGGCTCGTCGTCGATCGCCGCCGGCATGCCCATCATGCTGTTCATCGTCTTCACGCTGCTGATGCTGCAGTTGCAGAGTTTCAGCCGATCCCTCCTGGTGTTTGTCACCGGCCCGCTGGGCATGGCTGGCGTCGCGGCGGCCTTGCTGCTGCTGGACCGTCCGTTCGGCTTTGTGGCTTTGCTGGGCGTGATCGCGCTCATGGGCATGGTGCAGCGCAATTCGGTGATCCTGATCGACCAGATCGAGCAGGACCGTGCGCGGGGCGTGCCCACCTGGGACGCGATCGTGGACTCGACCGTGCGCCGCATGCGACCCATCGTGCTGACCGCCGCTGCGGCGGTGCTGGCCATGATTCCGCTCTCGCGCAGTGTGTTCTGGGGTCCGATGGCGGTCGCCATCATGGGCGGTCTGGTGGTGGCCACCGTGCTCACCCTGCTGGCCCTGCCGGCCATGTACGCCGCGTGGTTCCGCGTCAAGAGATGAGGATCGGCTCACCCCCGCGCCGCCGGCGGCGTTACCTGCTGTAGGGTGCAACATCGGCGGTCGGACCAGGCCCGTTTCGCGGTGTTCTGGCGCAGGGGCTTCACACAGGCCCCACAATCCCGCACATGCGACTGCGCCACATCGAGGTCTTCAACGCCGTCATGCTCACCGGCAGCGTCAGCGCGGCTGCGCGCATGATCAATGTCACCCAGCCGGCCGTCAGCCGCACGCTGCAGCACGCCGAGCTGCAGCTGGGCTTCGCGCTGTTCCAGCGCGTCGGAGGGCGACTGCGACCGACGCTGGAGGCACAGACGCTGTACCCGCATGTCGAGCGCCTGTTCCAGCAGCTCGACGAGGTGCAGCGCCTGTCGGCCAACCTGCGCGCCGGGCGCAGCCAGCATGAACTGCAGGTGCTGACCGTGCTGGCCCTGAGTTACGAGGTCATGCCGCGGGCGATGCGCCTGTTCCGGCAGAAACACCCCTCGGTACGGGTGCACCACCAGGCCCTGCACTCACCCCAGATCGTATCGGCCCTGGCCCTGCAGGAGGCCGACATCGGCTACGTCTTCAGCGTGCCGCCCCACCCATCGCTCACCCTGGAGGCGCTGGGAAGCCGCTCGGTGGTGTGCGTGGCGCCGCGCGGGCTGCTGCCCTCGAAGGTGGTTCGGTCGGGCGAAGTGGGCCTGGCGGACCTGGCCGGTGTGCCCATCGTGGCGCTGGATCCGCAGGACCCGCTGGGCGTGCTTCTGGCGCACACATTGCGCGACAGCGGTGCCGATCTGGACGTGGTGGTCACCGTGCAGACCTACCATGTGGCGTTGGCGCTGGCCCAGCATGGCGTTGGGGTGGCCATGGTCGAGTCATGCACCGCAGCGTCGGCCGACCGGCGCCGGGTTGACGTTCTGCGCCTGGTGCCTTCCATCGAGGTGCCGGTGCAGGCGCTTCGCCCGGCGCAGCGACCCGGTTCCCAGACGCTCCGGGCCTTCACACGCTGCATGCAGCAGGCGCTGGACGATATCGGGACGCTGGGTCTGAAGCCGTCCTGATCAGGTTCCGCAACCGCTCTGCGCTGCCCATGGCCAGGGTCAGCCCCAGCGCGCCATGGCCGGCGTTCAGCCACAGGTTGTCGGGCCCCCCGTCCGCCTGGCCAATCAGGGGAAGCCCCCGCGGTGTGGCCGGGCGAAGGCCCGACCAAGGTTGCAGATCGCCTGTCAGGACCATTTGCGGGAACACGTCGCGCGTGGTCGCCTTCAGGGATTCGATCCGGGCCTGATCGATTTGCCGGTTCTCGCCCACCAGCTCGGCCATGCCAGCCACCCGCAGGCGGTCGCCCAGGCGCGCGAAAACCACCTTGCGGGCCAGATCGGTCACGCTCACGTGGGGTGCCGAAGTCGCCGCAGATGCTTCCACCGGAACCGTGATGCTGTAACCCTTGAGCGGGTAGACGGGCAAGCGCAACCCCAGTCCGCGGGCCAACGCTGCGGACCCCGTGCCGGCGGCCAGCACAAACACGTCGGCCTGCACCTCGCCCGAGGCCAGGCGCACCGCAACCACCCGGCGCCGTTCCCGGCGCCAGCCCAGTACAGGCTGGCCCAGCAGGAACTCCACGCCACTGGCCTGCAGGCGCTGGTGCAGGGTCATGCACAGCTGCCCACAGTCCACCGCGCATTCGCTGGGTGTGTGCACGCCACCTGCAATGCGATCCGAGTAGTGGGTCAGTGCCGGTTCGATGTCGGCACATTCGGCCGGCGAAACGATGCGCTGTTCGGCACCGCCCAGCGCCGCCTGCAGTTCCACCTGCCGCCGTGCCGAGGCCAGCCCCGCCGCATCCGGGTACAGCACCAGCTTGCCGCTCGCGGTGAAGTCGCAGTCCAGCTGCTCCTCCTGTCGCATCCGGTCAAACACCTCCCGGCTGTGCGAGGCCAGGGCCAGCAGCTCGCGCGTGCTCTCACGCGACACGCTGGTGCGGCAGGCCATCATGAACGACATCAGCCATGCCCACTGGGCCGGGTCGAGCTGCGGGCGCAGGCGCAGCGGCGAATCGCGCGACAGCAGCAGTTTGGGCAGCTGGGCCCAGACCCCCGGGTCGGCCAGCGGCTGCACATAGGAATAGCTCAGCTGTGCACCATTGCCACCGCTGGCACCGTCGCCGGGTTGACCAGCGTCAACGACCCTCACCTTCCAGCCGTCGTGCAGCAGGCTCCATGCCGTGCCCAGGCCGACGATGCCGGCGCCGATCACCAGTGCATGGCCGGGAGAAGAGCTTGTCTGTGTCATGGCCGTCACTGTAGGGTGAACCCGCCACCCGGTGGCATGCGTATCGACGGCTGAACCATAACCAAAAGTCATGGCTTGGGCCTGAATTGGCATTTCCGTGCGTCGCGATCTCTGCCTAGACTGTCCGCTTCACAGGCCACCCCAAGACCATGCAAGACAGCCGCGTTTTTCATCGCCAGCTCCAGACAAGCCCACCCGTGGCCGTCGCAGGGCAGGGCATCTACGTCACCGACGCCGAGGGCCGGCGCTACATCGACGCTTCCGGCGGTGCCGCCGTGTCCTGTCTCGGGCACGGTCATCCGGACGTCATGGCGGCCATGCACCGCCAGATCGACCAGCTGTCCTATGCCCACACCAGCTTTTTCACCACCGAGGTGGCCGAGCAGCTTGCCGACCTGCTGGTGGACACGGCACCCGCCGGCATGAGTCACGTCTATTTCGTCAGTGGCGGGTCGGAGGCGGTCGAGGCGGCCCTGAAGATGGCACGCCAGTACTTCGTCGAGATCGGCCAGCCACAGCGGCGCCACTTCATTGCCCGGCGCCAGAGCTACCACGGCAACACGCTGGGCGCGCTCGCCGTGGGCGGCAACGCATGGCGGCGCGAGCAGTTCAAACCGCTGCTGATCGACGTGACGCACGTCGCACCCTGCTACGAGTACCGCGACCGTCGACCGGATGAATCACCCGAGCAATACGGCCAACGGCTGGTGACCGAACTCTCCGAGACCATCGACCGGCTGGGGGCGGACAGCGTCATGGCCTTTGTTGCCGAGACCGTCGGTGGTGCCACGGCTGGTGTGCTCACGCCGGTGCCAGGGTACTTGCGGGGCATACGTGAATTGTGCGACCGCCACGGCATCCTGCTCATCCTCGACGAGGTCATGTGCGGCATGGGCCGCACCGGCAGCTTGCACGCCTGCGAGCAGGACGCTGTGGTGCCTGACCTGCTGACGGTTGCCAAGGGGCTCGGTGGTGGCTACCAGCCCATCGGCGCCGTGCTGGCGCAGGGCCGCCTGGTGGAGGCCATGCGCAAGGGCAGTGGCTTGTTCCAGCATGGCCACACCTACCTGGGGCACGCAGTCGCCTGTGCTGCTGCGCTGGCGGTCCAGCGCGTGATCCAGCGAGACGGGCTGCTTGAACGGGTGCGTGACGCGGGTGTGGGTCTGCAGCGGGAGCTCCGTCAGCGTTTTGCCGACCATCCTCATGTCGGCGACATCCGGGGACGAGGCCTGTTCTGGGGGCTGGAGTTCGTCCGTGACCGCGCCAGCAAGGGCTGGTTCGACCCCTCGCTGCGGCTGCACGCCCGTCTCAAGGCTGCGGCCATGGCCGAGGGCCTGATGGTCTATCCGATGGGGGGTACGGTCGACGGACGTTGCGGTGACCACGTGCTGCTCGCTCCCCCCTTCATTGCCACCGACGCCGAGTTGCAGGCCATTGTGGAGCGACTTGGCATTGCCGTGGACAAGGTGCTTTCTGACATCAACCTGACATGAGCCTGACGCCATAAAGAATTTGCATGGGTTCACAGGGAAAATCCGGAGGTGGCCGGGCTTACCTGACACGAAGCTTGCATTACGATTCCCCTGACCCGTGCATCGGCCCCACAAGGGTTGCACGAACATCATCAACCACGCAGATCCCTGCAGGAGACCTCCCCCCATGAAGAAGATCACCGCTTGCCTGAGCGCCATTGGCGCTGCCGTTGCCCTGATGGCGCCCGCGGCCCCCGCGCTCGCCCAGCAGAAGTTCATGACCATCGGAACCGGTGGCGTGACGGGCGTGTACTACGCCGCCGGTGGTGCCATCTGCCGGCTGGTGAACAAGGACCGCGCCAAGCATGGCTATCGCTGCACGGTCGAGTCCACCGGCGGTTCCGTGGCCAACATCAACACCATCCGCGCCGGTGATCTGGACTTCGGTGTGGCGCAGTCCGACTGGAACCACCACGGCCACAAGGGAACCAGCAGCTTCCAGCAGGCGGGCGCCTTCACCGACCTGCGCTCGGTGTTCTCGCTGCACCCCGAGCCCTTCACGGTGCTTGCCCGTGCCGACGCCAACGTGAAGAACTTCACCGACCTGAAGGGCAAGCGCGTGAACGTGGGCAACCCCGGCTCGGGCACCCGCGCCTCCATGGACCAGCTGCTGGCTGCCATGAACTGGAAGCTCTCCGACTTTGGTCTTGCCGCCGAGCTCAAGGCCGACGAGCACGGCGCCGCCCTGTGCGACAACAAGATCGATGCCTTCTTCTATGGTGTCGGTCACCCCAGCGCCAACATCCAGGACCCGGTGACCACCTGTGGCGCGAAGCTGGTCAACATCACCGGCCCGGCGGTCGACAAGCTGGTGGCCGACAACCCCTTCTACGCCAAGGCCACCATCCCGGCCGGCATGTACAAGGGCAACGACCAGGCCACCCAGACCTATGGCGTGCTGGCCACCTTCGTGACATCGGCCAAGGCGCCCGAGGACCAGGTCTATACCCTGGTCAAGGCCGTGTTTGACAACTTCGACGAATTCAAGAAGCTGCATCCCGCGCTCGCCAACCTGAACCCCGAGAGCATGGTCAAGGATGGTCTGTCTGCGCCGCTGCACCCCGGTGCCGCCAAGTTCTATCGCGAAAAGGGCTGGCTGAAGTGATGGTCTGACCGGATCACTCTGCGTCAACTCGCGCCCCATGCCGGCTGGTCTGGCATGGGGCGTTTCGTTACCCTGTCCCATTTCCGACCCTTCGCCCGAGAAGGAGTGTGTACATGACATCTCCCCAAGCCAAAGTCCAGGATATCGACGTCAACAAGCTGGTCGAAGACAACGACACCGGTGGCCGCAAGCCCGGGCCTGCGGTGGCACGCCTGCTGCTGGTGGTCGCTGTGGCCTGGTCCCTGTTCCAGCTCTGGATCGCCTCTCCGCTGCCGTTCGCACTGGGTGTGTTCGTGCTCAACGACACCGAAAGCCGGGCCATTCACCTGGCCTTTGCGGTCTTCCTGGCCTACATGGCCTACCCTGCTTCCAAGCGGTCACCCAGCAGTCACATCCCGCTGCAGGACTGGGTCTTGGCCGTGGTCGGCGCCTTCTGCGCAGGCTACCTGTTCTGGTTCTACCGTGACCTGGCGACGCGCCCGGGCATGCCGACCTCCATGGATGTCTATGCCGCCGGCGTGGGCGTGCTGCTGCTGCTGGAGGCCACCCGCCGAGTGCTTGGCCTGCCCATGGTCATCGTCGCCGCGGTGTTCCTGATCTACACCTTTGTCGGTCCCTACATGCCCGACATGCTGGCGCACCGCGGTGCGTCGGTGGACCGTGCTGCCTCGCACTTCTGGCTCACCACCGAAGGTGTGTTCGGTGTGGCCCTGGGTGTTTCCAGCGGCTTCATCTTTCTGTTCGTCCTGTTCGGCTCCCTGCTGGACAAGGCCGG
>JALOSN010000179.1 GCA_025458415.1 Hydrogenophaga sp. | reverse complement strand
CCGCCCGACCCCCGCTGAGGTGTCTTCCGCTCAGCCGCTGGCCGGATTTCAGTACAGCCGGGCCCGGTTTGAAGAGCTTGCCGAGCTGGCATTGGGCCATGCCCGGCAGCTGGGCGCCGCGGATGCAGCCGTCGAGGTGTCCGAAGGGGCCGGCCTGTCGGTTTCGGTGCGCAAGGGCTCACTGGAAAACGTCGAGCGCAACCGCGACAAATCCTTGGGCGTGACGGTCTACCTCGGCCACAAGCGGGGCAATGCGTCGACCTCTGACTTTTCGCCTGCGGCCATCCGCCAGACGGTCCAGGCGGCCTATGACATTGCCCGTTTCACGGCGGACGACCCGGTGGCGGGCCTGCCCGACCCCGAGGATGTGGCCGACAGCTACCCGGATCTGGACCTGTTCCACCCCTGGAACATCAGCTCGGCCGATGCCATGCGCCTGGCCCAGGCCTGCGAGGCCGCTGCGTTTGCCACCAGCCGCAAGATCACGAACAGCGAAGGTGCCGGGGTGTCGGCCCAGCAGTCGCACTTCTTCAGCGAACACATGCGCGGCGGCGAGCGACGTCGCCCGGGCATCTTTCATGGCGGATATGCCAGCTCGCGCCACAGCCTGTCGGTGGCACCGATCGCCGGGCGCGGCGATGCCATGCAGCGCGACCATTGGTACAGCTCGCAGCGCGCGCCGCAGGACCTGGCCGCGCCCGAGGTGGTCGGCCGCTATGCGGCCGAGCGCACGCTGGCCCGTCTGGGCGGACGCAAGCTGGCCACCACCGAATGCCCGGTGTTGTTCGAGTCGCCATTGGCCGCGGGTCTGCTGGGTGCCTACGTTCAGGCCACCAGTGGCGGTGCCCTGTACCGGCGCACCAGTTTCCTGTGCGACAGCCTGGGCAAGCAGGTCATGGCTCGGCACCTGGACATCGTCGAAGAGCCGCACCTGGTCAATGGCAAGGGCAGCGCGCCTTTCGACGACGAGGGGGTGCGCACGGTGCGCCGCAAGGTGCTGAGCGCCGGCAAGGTGCAGGGCTACTTTCTGTCGAGCTACTCGGCGCGCAAGCTGGGCATGCGAACCACTGGCAATGCCGGCGGGTCTCACAACCTGAGCCTGACCAGCCGGCTGACCCGTCCCGAAGATGACCTGGATGCCATGCTCAGGAAACTGGGGCGTGGCCTGTTCGTGACCGAGCTGATGGGGCAGGGCGTGAACTACGTGACCGGCGACTACTCGCGTGGGGCTTCAGGCTACTGGGTGGAGAACGGGCGGATTGCCTATCCGGTGCAGGAGATCACCATCGCCGGCAACCTGCGCGATATGTTCAAGGGCATCGTTGCCGTCGGCTCCGATGCCTACACCCACGGCGCCAAGACAGTGGGCTCCATTCTGGTCGAGCACATGAAGGTGGCGGGTAGCTGACCGTCACGTGCCCTCCGGGGCCACCTCGGGCTCACCGGTTCCCTCTCCACCCTGCTCTGCTACCTTGCGACCCGAAGCCCTGGCCCTGATCGCGGCCGCCTGCTGGGCGGTCTCCAGCCTGTTCTCGGCCGGTCCCGCGCAAAGGCTGGGCGCTTTTGCCTTCAGCCGCTGGCGGATGCTGTTTGCAGCCCTGCTGCTGTGGTCCCTGACCCTGGCGGGCGGTGGTTGGCGGAGTCTGGATGTGTCCGGCTTCGGGCTGCTGGCCTTGTCCGGGCTGATCGGAATCTTCATCGGTGACACGGCCCTGTTCGCCTGCATGAACCGGCTCGGCCCGCGACGCTCGGGTGTCCTGTTTGCCACCCATGCCCTTTTCTCCGCCTGCCTGGCCTGGATTTTTCTGGGGGAGTCGCTCTGGGGCTGGACCCTGATGGGCAGTGGGCTGCTGGTGGCTGGCGTGATGCTGGCCATCGCCTGGGGCAAGCGGGAGGACGAGGCGCATGCCTGGGAACAGGTGAGAGGGGCGTTGTGGATCGGGGTGGGGCTGGGCCTGCTTGCGGCACTGTGCCAGTCGGTGGCCACGCTGATGCTCAAACCGCTGATGAGCAGCGGTGTGGATGCGGTGGCAGCGTCGGCCATGCGCATGAGTGCCGCACTGGGCGCCCATGGCCTGTTGTGGCTGGTCTGGCGCGGCGCCAGGGCCAGGACCCGTCTGACTCCGAAGGATGCGACCTGGATCTTCCTGAGCGCGGCCATCGCGATGGCGCTGGGCATGACCCTGATCCTGCAGGCGATGCGCGACGGTCAGGCCGGGCTGGTGGCGGTGCTGTCGTCGGTCACGCCGGTGCTGATCCTGCCCCTGCTGTGGCTGGTCTATCGTCGCCGCCCTGCGCTGGGGGCCTGGGTGGGGGCCTCGCTGGCGGTCCTGGGGACCGCCCTCATCCTGACCTGAAAGCAATCCGGCACCGGGCTGCCCCCAGCCGAATCAGCGCCCTTGGGGGCCATCACGTCATTTCTTGCGCTGCACCAGCAGGTTGCGGCGGGCGTCTTCCGGGTAGGCAAACGTGATGCCCCCCTTGCTGACCTTGCCCATCACCAGCATGTTCTGGGTGATGGCGTCCTTGTCATCCCGGCTGAACGGGCGTTCGTGGGTGGCCACCACGCCGTAGTACACGCGCGGTATGTTCTCCAGGGCCTGCTTGACGGCCGGTCCGGTGAAGCGGCCATCGCGGATACCGAACAGTGCGTAGGTCAGCAGGTAGGTGGTGTCGTAGGCCTGTGCCGCTGCCATGGGCACCTTCAGGGGCTGCTTGAACTTGCGGGCGTAGGCGCTGAGAAAGGCGGCCCGACGCTCGTTGCTGGGCTCGGCAATGAAGGTCTGAGCCATGAGTGCACCGTCGGCCGCGGTGCCGGCGCCGTCGATGAAGAACGGGAAGGACAAAGGCCAACCGCCCACTTGCGGGACCGACCAGCCCAGGTCGCGGCGCCCCAGCGCAATGGTGGCGTTTTCCGGGCCGACGGTGTAGCTGAAAACCACGTTGGCACCGGCGTCGCGGGCGGCCTCCAGCTCCTTGCGCAGGTCCTTGACGCCCAGCGCGAAGCGCGCCACGTGGGCCGGCTTGAGTCCCTTGGCCGCCAGCGCCGCTTCGACGTCCTTCAGACCGGCCTCACCATAGCCGGTGGTATCGGCAAAAATGGCGACCCGCGTCCATCCCCGGCGCACCAGGTCGTCGACCACGAACGGGGCCTGGATCGCGTCGCGGGCCGAGGTGCGGAAGATGTAGCTCTCGGGTGCCGGGTAGGTGGCTGTCAGGGGCGAACCGGTGGAGCAGGGCACGATCAGCGGAGACTGGGCCTTCTGGAACACCTCCAGCGCACGCATGGCCACACCGGTGTTGCAAAAGCCGATGGTGGCCACCACACCTTCTTTGACCAGTTCTTCCGAACGCTGACGGCCCACGTCGGGCGTGCCCTCGTCGTCCTTGATGACCAGCTGCAATGGCCGGCCCAGGTATCCGCCGACCGCGTTGATCTCCTCGACTGCCAGCTCGATGCCGTGACGCATCGGCGTGCCGAAGTCGGATGATGGGCCGGTGAACGGTCCGATGACGCCGATCTTCAATGGCGCGCCCGTCTGGGCGGAGGCCACCGGTGCAGCCAGGACCAGGAAGGGCCAGATCAGGCAGCTGGCCAGATGACGAAGGCATTGCATGGGCGCTCCTTACAGTGACGCACGCGAGTGTAGGCAGCGCTCCCGCTGGGGCGACTCGCGGTTTACCCTGAAGAGCCGTTGGGCCGTCAGTGCTTCGTCAGGCAGTTGACGCGCTGCCCGGGCGTCCCTCAGGTGGTCAGTGCGGCCTTGACGGCCGCCGACACCGCCGCCATGTCGGCCTTGCCGGCCAGCCGGGCCTTGGCGGCTGCCATCACCTTGCCCATGTCGGCGGGGCCCGGGGCCCGTCCGAGTTCACCAGCCAGGCTGTCCAGCACAGCGCGGACCTCGGCGGCCACTTCATCGGCCGACAGGCGAGCGGGCAGGTAGCCCTGAAGCACCTGGAGTTCGGCTTTCTCCTTGTCGACCAGATCCTGACGACCGGCCTGCTCGAAAGCGGCAATCGAGTCCTTGCGCTGTTTGACCAGCTTGTCGATGACGCCGACCACCTGGGCGTCATCGAGCTCGATGCGTTCGTCCACCTCTCGCGGTCAGCAGGCGGATGGTGCCCAGGCGCTCGCTGTCCTTGGCCCGCATGGCGGCTTTCATGTCGTCGGTGATGCGTTCTTTCAGGCTCATGGTCGGTCTACCGCGTCAAAAGCGGCATTGTCGCAGAGGCGCTCGCTCTCAGGCCCTCAGACGGCTTCCAGTGCCAGCAGCTCGTCGATCTGTTGGCGACGGCGGATCAGCCGGTGCACGGTGCCGTCGACCAGCACCTCCGGTGCCAGGGGTCGGCTGTTGTAGTTGCTGGACATCGAGGCACCATAGGCACCGGCATCGTGCAGGACCAGCAGGTCGCCCACCCTGGCCTCGGGCAGTTCGCGGGTCAACACCACGCCGCCCTCGGCCTGGGTGAACACATCGCCCGACTCGCACAGCGGACCTGCCACCACGGTGTCCCGCACCGGACGTGGCGTGTCGTCGCAAGGCAGCAGGCTCATGCCGTGCCAGGCGCCGTACATGGCTGGTCGCATGAGGTCGGAGAAGCCGGCATCGACCAGGGTGAAGTGCTGCCCGCCCTGGAACTTGGTGGCGCGTACCTCGGCCAGCAGCACGCCGGACTCGGCAACCAGGTAGCGGCCGGGCTCAAGCTCGAGATGGACTTCGTGTCCCAGGTGAGAGGCGATGTCGCGCCGTGCGGCGTCCCAGAGCCGGAAATAGTGCGTGGCATCGATGCGAGGCTCGCCGGCACGGTAGGGGATGGACAGGCCGCCACCGGCCGAGATGGCGCGCACGGACGCACCGCTGGTGCGCACCAGTTGCACCATCGCCGAACAGACCTGCTCCAGGTGGCCGTAGTCGACCCCCGAGCCGATGTGCATGTGCAGGCCTTCAAGCTTCAGGCCGTGTGCCCGGATGCGTTCCAGTGCCTGCGGCAGCTGGCTGTGCCAGATGCCGTGCTTGCTGTGCTCGCCCCCGGTGTTGGTCTTGTTGCTGTGGCCGTGGCCGAAACCAGGGTTGATTCGCAGCCAGACGCGGTGGCCCGGCGAGCGCTGGCCGAGCTGGTCCAGCATGTCGATCGAGCCGGCATTGACGGGGATGCCGTGCCGC
>JALOSN010000178.1 GCA_025458415.1 Hydrogenophaga sp. | reverse complement strand
GGGTGGCACCAGCAGGAAGGGCCGTTCGTAGACCTTGGCCGTGAGGGGCTTGTACTCGATCAGCTGGAACAGCTCGTTCTCGAACACCACGGCGCCTTCCGTGGTGGCGACATTCTTGCCAACCTCGAACACGCTCTCGTCGGTCATGGACACGTGGCCCTGCTTGATGTCGTGCAGCAGGTTGGCCACACCTTTGGCGATGCTTTCACCCTGGGTGTCGATGGCCTTCTTTTGAGCTTCGGCGTTGAAAGCCAGGAAGTTGCTGGGCGCGCTGGCGTCGATCCACTGCTGCACGGCAAAACGGACCCGGGCCCGGGTTTTGGCGTCACCTTCGACGGCCTCGGCCATGGCCATGAGCGTGCGGGCATTGAGCAGATAAACGGCTGCCGCATAGGCGGCCACCGGGTTGCTGCCCCAGGCTTCCGAGGCAAAACGCCGGTCCCCCTTGGGCTTGACGTCCAGGCCCTGGTTCCACAGCTCGACCGCTTCCTTGAGGTAGTTGTTCTGGATTTCAAGCCAGCGGCCGGGGTCGATGCTCACCGCATGACCGGCGGCCTTCTGGAAAATCTGGCCGATGTCCATCTGACCCGGGGTGCCGGTGGGCATCTGCATGCCCAGCGGGTGGTTCATGGCGCCTTGGGGCATGAAGGCTCCAAGCACGGCCATGGGATTGGCGGTGTCGAATCCGGCACCCGCCCTGGCCATGGATGGCACGCTCTGCATGGCCTGGGCCCACTGGTTCATGAACTGCTGCTGGAACTGCTGTGCAGACGCCATCCAGTCGTTGTCGGGCGTTTTTCCGCTTGCCATGTCTGTCTCCTGAGGTATTGCCTGGGGCTTATTATGGGCGAACCGTTGTAGAGGCCCGGGTTTTCCCTAGTATCTGCCGCTTCGCTTCCAGCAAGCTGACGGTATGGCGTTGTTGTCGTCGTTTCACCTGTCGAGGAAAGTCCGTGTATCTCGTGGTCATTGCCTGGATGTATGTGGTGCTCATGATGGCTGTGGCCGAGGCGACGAGTGCCAACGGCACCGTGCTCGGAGCCATTGTGACCTTTTTTCTTTACGGTTTGATGCCGCTGGCACTGGTGGTTTACCTGATGGGCACGCCGCAGCGGCGACGGCGTATCAAGGCCCGTGAAGCCGAGGAGCACGCGGCGGCCATGCGTCAGGCATCAGCGCAGCCAGACGCAAGCCGCCATGCGGCCACTGCCGCCGAGGACACGGGCGTCACGCCGGTGGGAAAAGAAACGTGAGGACTGCGTGACCGTGCACCAGGACAGGCTGCCGTCGTTGCCGGTCACCACCTCAATCCCCAGCGACTGCAGCCGACGTCGCCCCAACCAGGGGAGGTTGGCCAGGTACTTGCCCTGACCCAGCGGACGAAAGGCCTGCTCGGCCTGCCCGTCGGTGGCCATGAAGGCCTGGCGGACCTCCTCGCCGACCTCGAACGCTTCGGGCCCGATGCAGGGGCCGAGCCAGGCGACGATGCGAGCCGGGGTGACGTCCGTGGCCGGATCGGCGCTTGCCAGCGTGTGCAACAGGCCATTCACCGTCGCCTCCACCACGCCCGATGCCAGGCCACGCCAGCCGGCATGGGCCGCTGCCACTGCCCGGCCCTGGCGGTCGGCCAACAGCACGGGCAGACAGTCCGCCACCATCACCGTGCAGGCCAAGCCCCGGGTGGTGCTGATGCAGGCATCGGCTTCCTCACCGTCCAGCGTCTGGGCGTCCAGCAGGGCGACCCGTGTGCCATGCACCTGACTGAGGAACACGGGACGAGCGGCCATGGCGGCGGCCAGACCTTGGCGGTTGGCTGCCACGGCCGACGGCTCGTCTCCCACATGGTCGCCCAGGTTGAAGGTGGCAAACGGGGGCGCAGACACACCCCCCTGCCGGGTGGTGAACACGGCCCCCACCCGGTCACCGGCGGGCCAGTCGGGCGCGATCCAGTCCGTCGGCAGCCTCTGCGCTGCGGCCATCAGTCCTCGGCGTCCGGACAGGCCGAGGGCTGGGCCTGCTGGAAGGCCGGCAAGGCCATGGCCGCATCGAAGGCGGCCATGGTGCGAGGCAGGCCATCGAGCGGCGTGGCGAAACGGCGGGCATTGAAGATCTGCGGCACCAGGCAGCAATCCGCCAGCGTAGGGGTATCGCCGAAGCAGTAGGTGGATGGCGGCAACTGGCCCAACTGGCGTTCAAAGGCCTCCAGACCCGTCCGGACCCAGTGCCGGTACCAGGTGTTCTTGACCTCCTCTTCCACCTTCAGCACACCGCTGAGGTACTTCAGCACCCGCAGGTTGTTGATGGGGTGGATCTCGCAGGCCACCGTCTGGGCCAGGGCACGCACCCGGGCACGCGACAGGGCATCCGCGGGCAGCAGGCGAGGCTCGGGATGGGTCTCGTCCAGGAACTCGATGATGGCCATCGATTGCGACAGGCGTGTGCCGTCGGGCAGCTCGAGCAAGGGCACCAGCCCATCGGCAGCGATGCCCGCGTAATCCGGTTGCCGGTGCTCACCTTTGGCCAGATGAACCGGCACGTATTGGTACGGGATGCCCTTGAGGGCCAGTGCAATGCGCACGCGAAAGGACGCTGAGGAACGGAAGTAGTTGTAGAGCTTCATGTTGCAAGCATATACGGTGGACAACCGGGTGATGCCAAGGCGATTCAGGTGCTTGCGGTGGTGTTCGCCCTGGCATTGGCTTCCGCAGCGGCCGCAACACCCCGCTGCACGTTGACCAGCCTGAGCAGGACAAGGCCCGCCACAAAGAAAAGACCGGTGGAGATGATCGCCAGCCGGTGGTTGCCATCGGTGAGCCAGGTGACGAGTCCATAGGTCATGGGACCCAGAATGGCCGACAGGCGCACCGCGAACATCCACAGCCCGAAGAACTCGGCGCGCCGCAGTTCGGGCGCCAGCACACCGGCCAGTGCCCGACCGGCCGACTGGCTGCTGCCCATGCAAAGACCGGCGATGACAGCTGCCACCCAGAACAGGGCCGGCCCATCGGCCAGGGCCGCCAGCACGGTCATGACAATCCAGCCCACCAGGGTGATGGCCAGCGCCGGTCGGTGTCCGATCCGGTCCTGCACATAGCCCCAGGCAAAAGCACCGAGAGCTGCGGCGATGTTGACCAGGAAGATCAGCATCATGGTCTCGGTCTGCTCGAAGGCCAGCACCTGTTCGGCGTAGACCGCGGCCAGCGCGATGACCACCGCGATACCGGCCTGGTAGGCCACCGAACAGGCCAGCAGTGCGCTGAAGTCCCGGAATGAACGGGCTTCGCGCCATGTACGCTGCAGCCGTGCCAGTGACGCCTTGAGGCCGGCCTGTTCCGACGCCCTGACCTGGGGGCGTGCGCGTTCCTTGAGCAGCATGAACGTGACCAGCGTCGAGGCACCGAAGATGCTGGCGGTGATCAGCATGGTCACGGGCACGAAATGCGATGCGGGCAAACCCTGACCCTGTGCCCAAATCACATACCAGAGGCAGGTCCCGAGGGTCAGCATGCCTCCCAGGTAGCCCAAGGCCCAGCCCCAGCCGGAGACACTGCCCATCCGGTCGCCCTGCGCCAGTTCCGGCAGAAATGCAGCGACCAGCGACTCACCGTAGGTGTAGAAGACATTCGAGAACACGATGGCCACCAGAGCCCAGACCACATCGCCCGGCCCGGCACCGGCCAGCGCGGCGGTACCCACCACGCAGCCCAGGGTGGACATGACCAGCAGGCGCTTCTTGGCCGCACGCAGGTCGGCATAGGCGCCGATGGCCGGCATGGTGAGCATGACGATGAGGCTGGACAGCGCCAGCGCACTGGTCCAGGCCAGGGTGCCCCAGGCTTCACCCCCGGCCACACCACCCACGAAATAGGCACTGAACACCGCCGTCAGCACCACGGTCGTGTACCCCGAATTGGCGAAGTCGTACATCGCCCAGCCAAAGACTTCTCGCTTGCGCACGCCCGGCTTGAGCGCGTTCTGGGGAAACAGGGGCATGGCCAGGTGGGGCGACAGGCGCCGTTGCTGCAACTGGCCAGCAGTGTAGTGCGATCCGTCGTCTAACGGGCCTCCGGGCGACCGAAATGCCTCAGGCCAGGGCCGGGTAGTCGGTATAGCCCTGCTCGTCGCCGCCGTAGAAGGTCTTGCGGTCCGGTGTGTTGAACGGCCCGCCACGCCGCAGGCGCTCGACCAGGTCCGGGTTGGCGATGAAGGGCTTGCCGAA
>JALOSN010000177.1 GCA_025458415.1 Hydrogenophaga sp. | reverse complement strand
GGCGCGGCCGTGATGCCGCAAAGCCCCGACAGCATCGTTGCGGCCATCCTGCGGCGATACCGCG
Source organism: Hydrogenophaga sp. (assembly GCA_025458415.1). Taxonomy (GTDB): domain Bacteria; phylum Pseudomonadota; class Gammaproteobacteria; order Burkholderiales; family Burkholderiaceae_C; genus Hydrogenophaga. The sequence continues at coordinate 4,158 of JALOSN010000177.1, read as the reverse complement.
GCCAGCACATCGGCCTGCTGGCGCCGCTGGTGGTCAACCGCAAAGGGGTCTACACCGAACTGGCCGACTGGGCGCGCCCGCGCGGCTACACGCATCTGCGCGTGGATGCCGAGTTCCTGCCCACCACCGGTTTCCCGCGCATCGACCGCTTCAAGGAGCACACCATCGAACTGCCGGTGGCCGACGGTATGGTCGACCCGGCCAACGAGGCCTGGCTGCGCTCCCAGCTGACCAAGGCGCTGGAGCTGGGCAAGGGCACGGTGCATCTGCTGGCCGATCTGGATGGCCTGGAGGCGGCGCTGGCCGAGGGTCGCCCCACGGCCGGCCTGGGCCGGCTGGAGGTGTTCTCCACCACGCGGGCCTGTCCGGTGTGCGGCACCAGCTACCCCGAGCTGGACCCGCGCCTGTTCTCCTACAACAGCAAGCACGGCTGGTGTCCCGACTGCGTGGGCACCGGCGTCAGGCTCTCGCGCGAGCAACGCAAGGCGCTGGACGATTCGGTGCGCGACGACAAGGAGCGCGGGCGCGAACAGAGCTTTGCCGAACCCGAGGTGGAAGACCTGACCGACGAGGCCTGCCCGAGCTGCGAGGGCACGCGTCTGAACGCGCAGGCGCGGGCGGTGCGTTTCGGCGGTGTGTCGATCACCGACATCGCCCGGCTGTCCGTCAGCGAAGTGCGGCAGAAAGTCCGTGCGCTCATGGCCGACGGTGGCTTGAGCAGTCGGGAAGCCGACATCGCACGCGACCTGCTGCCCGAGATCGAGAGCCGCCTGGCCTTCCTCGAAGAGGTCGGTCTGAGCTATCTGACGCTGGACCGAGGCGCCCCCACACTCAGCGGTGGCGAGGCGCAGCGCATCCGCCTGGCGGCCCAGCTGGGGTCCAACCTGCAGGGCGTCTGCTATGTGCTGGACGAGCCGACCATCGGCCTGCATCCGCGCGACAACCAGATCCTGCTGGACGCACTGCACAAGCTGGGCGACATGGGCAACACGCTGGTGGTGGTGGAGCACGATGAAGACACCATCCGACGCGCCGACCACATCATCGACATCGGCCCCAGCGCCGGCAAACGCGGCGGCCGCGTGGTGGCGCAGGGCACCGTGGACGACCTGTCGGCCAGCGCGGACTCGCTCACCGGCCGCTACCTGCTGCATGCCATGAAGCACCCGTTGCAGCCGCGCCGCGTGGTCACGTCCGACGGCGAACAGCTGGAGCTGCGCGGCGCCACCATGCACAACCTGCAGCAGGTGGACGTGAGCGTGCCGCTCCAGCGCCTGGTGGTGGTGACCGGCGTCTCGGGCTCCGGCAAGTCCACCCTGGCGCGCGACGTGCTGCTCACCAACGTGGCCGAAGCCGTGGCCCAGCGCAGCACCTTCGCCGGCCGCCAGGCCTGGGACAACGAGGGCGCGCGCCCGGCCTGGACCGGTTGCAGCAAGTTGCTGGGCAGCGAGACCGTGGACCGCGTGCTCGAAGTCGACCAGACGCCCATCGGCAAAACACCGCGCAGCTGTCCGGCCACCTACATCGGCTTCTGGGACACGGTGCGCAAGCTGTTCGCCGACACCCTGGAGGCCAAGGCGCGGGGTTACGGCCCGGGCCGTTTCAGCTTCAACACCGGCGAAGGCCGCTGCCCGGCCTGCGAGGGCCAGGGCATGCGCACCATCGAGATGAGCTTCCTGCCCGATGTGAAGGTGCCCTGCGAGGTCTGCCACGGCGCGCGCTTCAACCCCGAGACCCTGGCGGTGACCTGGAAGGGCAAGAACATCGGTGATGTGCTGCAGATGGCCGTGGACGAAGCGGTGGAGTTCTTCGCCAGCATGCCGGCCATCAGCCACCCGCTGCAGCTGCTCAAGGACGTGGGCCTGGGTTACCTGACGCTGGGTCAGCCGTCGCCCACGCTGTCGGGCGGCGAGGCGCAGCGCATCAAGCTGGTGACGGAACTGTCCAAGGTGCGCGACGAGGTCGGCCGCCGCGGCCAGAAGGCGCCGCACACCCTGTACGTGCTGGACGAACCCACGGTGGGCCTGCACATGGCCGACGTGGAAAAGCTCATCCGCGTGCTGCACCGCCTGGTGGACGGCGGCCACAGCGTGGTCGTCATCGAACACGACCTGGACGTGATGGCCGAGGCCGACTGGATCATCGACCTCGGACCGGAAGGCGGCTCGGGCGGCGGACGTGTGGTGGCGGCGGCGACGCCGGAAGACGTGGTGCGGCTGGGCACGCACACCGGGAAGGTGCTGGCGCCGGTGCTGGCGCGGTCGTGAATCGTGACTTTCGCCCGTTGCAGGGCATCCTGTTTTGCCCGCGGCGGGGCAGCGGCGCGGGGCGTTCAAGGCACAATGATGGGATGTTCGACCGCCTGCGCCAGTGGATGCCCACCAAGGAAAGCGTTGCCCACAACCGGTGGCTGCGCTGGATGGGTCCTTCATTACTGCACCCGCGGCTGTGGCACCTTTCGCGCCGCGGCGTGGCCCTGGGCGCGGCCATCGGGGTGTTTTTTGCCTTCATCACCCCCATCGCCCAGATCCCGCTGTCGGCAGGTGCCAGCATGTTGTTGCGCGCCAACGTGCCCGCGTCGGTGGTGGGCACCCTGGTCAACACGCCGCCGACCTTTGCACCGGTCTATTTCGGTGCCTGGAAGGTGGGCAGCTGGATGCTGGGCGAAAGCGCCCGTGCGGCCGAGGCACCTGCGATCCTGGTCGAAGTCGGGCACCCTGTGCGCACCACGGCGCCGCCGCTGGCCAGCGGCAAGCCCTGGTGGGAACGCTGGCAGCAGCAGCTGGCCCGGGCAGGCAAGCCGCTGATGGTGGGCGCGCTGACCTTTTCAGTCGTGTTCTCCACGCTGGCCTACTTCACGGTCAGCGGTGTGTGGCACCTGCGGGTCCGGATCAAGCGCCGGCGCCGGACGGCTTCGCGCCGCTGAAGATCAGCCGCCCCCCGGCAGCGCCGGGTCACCCACCTGCAGGTAATCGACGAAGCGCTGGGCCGGCAGGTCCAGCGGCGCGTCGGCGCGCCACACCACCGACCACTGGCGCCGGATCGGAAAACCCTGAACCGGCAGTTGCACCCAGGGCGTGTCACCCGTGGCAGATCCGCTGTCCACCACCAGCGCCGACACCACCGCCACACCCAGTCCGGCCCCCACCGCGTGCTTGAGCGCCTCGTTGCTGCCCAGGCTCATGGCCACGCGCGGTGTGAAACCCTGGGAGGTGAAGTGCTTCTCCGCCACCAGACGGGTGCCACTGCCGGGTTCGCGCATGAGCCAACGCTCGGATGCCAGCTGGTTCAGGGCCACCGGTGACCTCGCCTGCGCCAGCGGGTGTTCGCGCGGAGCGATCACCACCAGCGGGTTGTCCCGGAACGGCAGGCTGTGCAAGGGCAGCTCGTCCGGGGGCAGCATCATCACGGACAGGTCGTCCACCTGGCGGCGCAGCCGGTCGATCACGCGGTCCCGGTTCTCCACCGCCAGCTCGATCTCCACGCCGGGGTGGCTGGCGCTGAAGGGTCCCAGCAGGTCGGGCACGAAGTACTCGGCCGTGGTCACCGCCGCGATGCGCAGCCGCCCCTGCAGCAGGCCTCGCAGGTCGCCCAGGCGTCCTTCGAAGCGTTGCCAGCAGCGGCTGATCTCCCCCAAGGTCTCCTGCAGGGCCTCGCCCACCGGCGTCAGTCGCACCCCGCGTCCCAAGGGTTCGAACAGGGGCTCGCCCACCAGGTTGGCCAGCTGGCGCAGCTGCAGGCTGACCGTGGGCTGGCTCACGTGCAGCTCGCGGGCGGCCCGGGTGACCGACAGGTGCCTCGCCGCCGCCTCAAACGACCGCAGTTGCTGGGGTGATGCGCGCAGCAGCCGCTTCAGTGGGGTGGGCATGGGGGAGATCCGGACGTTTGTTTGGTGATGCCATAGATTTTTGTCTATGTATTCGATCAGAAGAAGGTATTTTTATTTATTGAATTGGCTCCGTAAGCTCGTCCCATCTTTCCTTCCCACCGGAGACGCCTGTGAAAAACGACATCCCATCCGATCTGCTGACCACCACCGGGCCTGCTGCTGCGACGCCCGTACCCGTCACCGTTGCCTATGGCGACGGCATCGGGCCCGAGATCATGGAGGCCACGCTCAAGGTGCTGGCGGCGGCAGGTGCGCGCATCGCGCCGGAA
>JALOSN010000176.1 GCA_025458415.1 Hydrogenophaga sp. | reverse complement strand
TACAACGAGGTCTGACCATGGACATTGTTGCGCATGGGGTGTGGGTGGGCCTTGGCGCAGCGTGGATGCATAGGCATCGACGCCTGGACCGTCGCACTGCAACCCTGGCGATCGGTATGGCGGTGGTGCCTGATCTGGTCCAGTTGCTTCCTCTGGGATACCTTGCACTGCTCACTTCGAATGGCTGGTCTGTCCTGCAGGCCTATGCCAATGCGCTGCCGGGCTATGAGCCGGCGATGTCTCCAACCATCACGGCACTCACGCACCACCTGCATTGTGTGATGCACAGCGCCTTGGTGGCCGGTGTGGTCACTGCCGGCTGCTGGCTGTGGTTGAGACGCCTCTGGATACCTTTGCTGGGCTGGTGGTCCCACATCCTGATCGATGTCTTTACCCACTCGGCTGATTTCTACCCATCCCCGGTTTTTTATCCGGTGACCTATTGGGGGTTCGACGGTATAGCGTGGAACACCCCGTGGTTCATGGTGGTCAACTATCTGGCTATGTTGGCTGTTGCCACCGTGATGTTCCGCCACAAATAGAAAAGCCACCCCAAGACAGGGTGGCTGTTTCTGCGCAGAGGTCGCGATCAGTTGTGGTGACCCTTGCGCGCCAGGATATCAAGACGAGCGACTTCGTTGCCCACCGTGCTGATCTTCTGACCGTCCACCGATTGAACGACCTCTCCTTTGGCGAGGTATGCAGTGCGTCCAAATTGGTTGGTTTTGGCCATGTTCCCGTCCTTGAAGACGTACAAGGTCTCGCCATTGACCAGCGGCACCGTCTGCTTGGCCTCGGATTGGGCCGCATCCATGGCAAAAGCCGGGAGGGTTGCGGCGAGCGAAAGGACGAGGATGTTGAACTTGCGAATCATGGTTGCTCCTGAAAGTTTCACGTTGATCGGGTGATGCAACGAGGTACCGTGTACAGATGCAATGTAGTGAGGTGCGGGTGACCGCTAGCTTGCCTGCAGATGACAGTTTTGACTGCTATTTGTCAGCCCGTCACGCCGTCGTAGAACAGCTTCCAGCGGCCCTGTTCTTTGCCCCAATACTGGCGCTTGACCAGCCCGCGTGTCTCCCCCGCCACGACCTCGGCAAAGTTGACCACCGTGACTTCGGTGCCGCGCTTCCAGCGAAAGATCGACACCTCCTTGAGATCGATGCGCCGGTTCTGGCGCGTTGGCGCTGCAGCGCGCACCAGCGTCTTGAGCGGCCGGTCCTGCACCCCTTCGTCTGCCTGGAAATCTCGGGTGGACAGGGCCTGGATCGTCGCCCGGTCGCCCAATGACCTGGCTTCCGTCCAGCGGGAGAGCAACTCGCGGAACTCCGCTCTGTGGCTGGAGAGCGTGTCCGGTCTGACCCAAGTCACCTCGTCGGCAATGATGACCGGCGTGCGGCGCGGCTCCAGCTCGCGCATGAGGTAGGCCATGTCGTCGTTGGCCAAGGCGACACAACCTTCGGTGGCGTAGGGGCTGCGGACGTAGGACACGCGAGGAACGCCATGCAACCAGATGCCGCTGCCCGTGCGGCCCATGCGGCGGTCGTGCTCGTTCGGGTAGTTCAGCGGCAGCGCGCCGATGCCGTACAGCTCTTCGACCTGCTGGTCGTCCAGCCGGCTGGTGATGTGGTACACGCCCAGCGGCGTGCGCAGATCGCCTTCCACCTCTTTGTCGAAACCCGCCCGACCGATGGACGCATAGAAACTGCGGATCAGCTGCAGGCCGCCGGACTGCTGCGCGAACACATAGACCCGTGAATGGCTGGCGTCCACGACGACCACATGCCGAACATTGCGGGCAAGCTCCAGCACCTGCTCCGGCACGGTGCCGGGCGGTGGCATCTCTCTGAGCGAACCCAAGCGCCGGGTGGCCTCGGCGCGCAGTTTTTGCAGTTGCTCCCGAACCGCGGGAGGGCCATCCGTCACTGTGGCGAAGCTGGGCAGCGTTCCACGCTGGGCCATCAGAAGGTCCCCGTAAACGAGTTGTCCCAACTGGAAACCTGGCACGTCACGCACCAGCGCCGCAGCCAATGGCAGGGCTTGCCGGTCCCCGGCTGCGATGGCGCGGTAGACCGCGATGAGGCGCGCTTCCGGCGACGAACGCAATGAGCCGGCCAGCACAGCGCCTTCGTTCAAGCTGTTCCTGGTGGTCTGGCCACTGGCCTGTCCGAAAGGCAAGACCAGAGACGCACCTGCGAGCGCCGCTTGGGAGAGCAACTTTCGTCGGGTGGTGACCCGATCGGGTGGTACCGACATGGCGTCGTTCTGTCCAAAGGTCATTGCGCGTCGGCCAGGGCGACGGAAGCGGCCATGGCGAGCTGTTCCCGCATGGCCTTGGCCTCCTGCTTGAAGCCGGGCAACTGGGCCACCGCAACGGTCGAGAGCGATGGATCTCTGGCGATCCGCGACGGGTTGGTTTGCACGCCTTTGACGAGGTATTCAAAGTGCAGGTTCGGGCCCGTCGCCGTGCCGGTGGAGCCGACCGTGCCGATGGTCTGGCCTTGCTGCACGCGTTGGCCCAAGCGGACGGTGATGCGTTCCAGGTGCGCATACGCGGTGGCGGCCTTGTCGGGGTGTTGGATCACGACGTAGTTGCCATAGCCACCCTGGCGACCCGCGAAGCTCACCACCCCGTCGGCCACGGTTCGGATCGGGGTTCCGGCCGGCGCGCCGTAGTCCGTGCCCTTGTGGGCTTTTTGTCCCCCGAACACCGGGTGGATGCGTGGCCCGTAAGAACTGGTGACCCTGGAAAACGCCAGCGGCGAAGCCAGGTAGGCGCGCCGCTGACTCTCCCCATCGAGGCTGACGAATTCGCCCGTTTTGCCGGGCGCCTGGAACCACATGGCCTGGTGTGTTTCCTGACCGCTCTGGATCTCGGCGCCCAGCAGCTGTCCTGTGAACAGGATTTCGCCGTCCAGCTCGAACGCTTCATAGACCAGACCGACACGCGCGCCTCGCTGCAGATCGCGCTGGAAGTCGAGGTCCCCGGCAAAGGCCTCGACCGTCTGCGCGGCGATGGCATCCGGAATGTTGGCCTGATCGGTGGCCGCGTAGAACGAGGAGCGGATGGTGAGCGAGCCGAACTGCACCAGGCGACGTGGCGTGGGCTGTTCGAGCCGGGCGTTGAATCCAATGTCTTGCCGCTCCACCACCAGTCGGCTGACGCGCTGGTTGTTGGCGTCCACCCAGCGCACCGACAAAGTCTTCAACCGCCCCTGTGTCACGGGCGAGAAAGCCCTGTGCTTCACGATCATCGACACCCAGCCGTTTGAGCAAGGCCTGGAGGGAGTCGTCTCGGCGGGTGAGCTGCGATTGGCGAATCAGAAATTCGGACGTCGATGCCGTCAGCGCAGGTTCCGCCAGAGGCGCGTCCAAGGTCTCCACCACCTGCCGGACCGGCCACTGGGCCGCGTCGGGCAGGGTGGGTGAAACGCCAAAAGCCACGACCCCCGTGCCCAGCAGCAAGGTGCCCAAGGTCGCCAGCACGGGCCGCCGATGGCTTTGGATCAGTGTTTTCAGGGAAGTCAGGTGGGCTTGCTTCATGACAGGAACATCGATGGTTTCACCAGGGCTTGAAGTGCCTCAGGCCGCGGACAAAAGGATCTGGATGTCCGATGCGATCGTGGCGGCATCGGTTCCGTAGGCTGAAAACAAGCGGACCCGGGCTTCGGTGTCGAAGATGTACTTCCCTGCCGAGTGGTCCATGGTGTAGGAGGTCGGGGTCGAGCCCGGTACCTTCTTGTAGTAGATCTTGAAGCCCGCTGCGACGTCCTTGAGTTCGTCGGGCTCGGGCCGCAACGCGATGAAGCTCGGGTCGAAGTTCGCCATGTACTCCTTGAGCAGCGCCTGCGTGTCCCGCTCGGGGTCCACCGTGATGAAGAGCACCTGCAGCCGGTCGCCCTGTGCACCCAGCAAGCGCTTGACCTCTGCCATGGTGGTCATCGAGGTGGGGCAGACGTCCGGACACTGCGTGAAGCCGAAGAAAACGACCGCGATCTTGTCCTTGAAGACCTTCATCGTCCTCAGGTTGCCGAGGTGATCCTTGAGCCGTGATCCTTGAGCCGGAGATCCTGGGCAAAGGATGCGCCGGTCACATCGGTGCTCTTGAACTTGGGAGCTTCTGGTGAACAGGCCATCAACGCAGGGATACCTGCCAAGCAAGCGAAAGACGTCTGAACAAATCGCCGACGGTCGATGGACGAGTCGTCTGAAATGGTTGAAGAGCGCTGTGTCATGTCACTTCCTGGCTTTGGCCACTTCTTCGGCCACGAGCGCCATCAACTGCTGATCGCCAAAAGACGGCAGTCCGCGGCCATTGACGAAGAACGTGGGCGTCTTGGTCACTTCCAGGGCGGTCAGGTCCTCGATGTCCTGCTTCAGAACTCCGTCAATGGCCGGAGTCTGTGCGTCGGCCTGTGCCTTGGCGATGTCCAGACCCGCCTCTTGCGCGGCGCGGTACGCCAGATCGAGGTTGGGCTTGCCGTGGTCGGCCCATTGGGGCTGGGCGGCCAGCACCATCTCCAGCACGGGCAGGTATTTGTCCTGCAGTTTGGCGGCCTCCAGCAGTTTGACCACCTGCTCGGAGCCCGCATGGAAGGGGGCGTACCGGATCACCAGGCGCACATCGTTCGGGTACTGCTTGAGGATGTCTTTGACGATGGGGTAGAAGGCGCGGCAGGTTTCGCACGCAGGGTCAAAGAACTCGACGATGGTGACCGGCGCGTTGCGCGGCCCAAAGACCGGCGAATGGAAGCGGACCAGGCGGTTGTCTGCCTGGCTGCCCGATGGGTTGACCGGCTGACCGGTGGACTCTTTGACGACCTGATTGACCTTTTCCGCCTGCGAGTTCTGGACCCGCTTCTGGTAGGCATTCATGCCCAGGAAGAAGAACACCAGGACGATGGCGACCAGGGCGGCGACGGTGATTTTTTTGGAATTCATCGGGAGGACTTTCTGAGGTAGACGACGAGAAGGATGACCAGCGCCAAGAACGCGGCCAATGACAGCCAGGGAATCTGGACACCATTGAGGATTTCGAGCTTCTGGTCCGCGCAAGACACCCCTGCGCTGCACGGCACCCAGGCTTTGGGGATCAGGCCCGCGACCAGCAGGGTGTGGTAGCCGGCCATGGCCAGACCGCCCAAGGCCAGGGCCAGGGCATAGACGGCGCCCCGGCGGTCATCGTTGAAACAGGCGATGCCCAGAACGATGGCGATGGGGAACATGAAGATGCGCTGGTACCAGCACAGCACGCAGGGCGTCATGCCCATGACTTCACCGATGAACAGCGCGCCCAGGGTGGCAGTGGTCGCCACCAGCCAGGCCATCAGCAGCAGGGTCCAGTCCTTCTTCATGGTTCGCTCCGGGTCTTGGCGGACGACAGTGGCAACGACATCAATCCCCAGCCGATCACGGCCAGGACGATGAAGACATCCGCCAGGTTGAACGCCGGCCAGTGCAGACCGCGCCAGTGCACGTCCAGGAAGTCGGTCACCGCGCCGTTGAAAACGCGATCCAGGAGGTTGCCCGTCCCACCGGCCACGATCAATGCCCCAACCAGACGATCCAGGGGGTTGGCGTGTTTGACCAGACTGGTGAAGGTGATGGGAACCACCACCAGGATGCTGATGGCAATGAGAAACCAGCGCTGCCAGCCACCCGCATCCGCGAAGAGCGAAAACGCAGCTCCCTCGTTCAGGGCATGAACCAGGTTGAACCAGCCCGTCACCTCCACCGAAGATCCAAAGGGAATCGTCGCGGCGAAATAGGCCTTGGTCACCTGGTCCAAGGCGATCATGACCCCCACTGCGCAGAGCCAGAGCAAGCGGGGGTGAGCCCGCCAACGAGAAAAATACATGAATCAATCCCCAAGATGAAAACATCACCAACCCCAAGGGATTGGTGCGCTTTACAGGGATTGGTGGGGGCGCGGAGCTACCGCGCGGTGAGCCAACCCCCGGTCAAACCGGGGATACCCACCGTGGTCGGTCGGGGCGGTCGATGAGCAATGACTCCGACCACGGAAGCGGTCGAGGCAGAACCACCGAGCTGGCTTGAACGCACCCCGAAGAGGGCATTGCGTGCAAGACCATGGAGCAGCTGGCGTGGCAGGTTCCGCAATCGAGATCGGGCGACACCGTGCCTGCGGCCGACTGGTTGGCGGCAGCGTCTTCGGCACTCTGGTGCTGGTGGGCGTGGTGCCCGAGATGTTGCACCGTGGCATCCTGGTCGTGCGCGCAATACGACCCCGTTGCAGCCCAGGACAGCTGCAGCGGCATCCACATCATCAACACGACAAGCAGCCAGGAACGCATGGTGGAATTGTAGTGGTTGGCCTTCATGGAACCGGTCAAAACCCTAGCGGCCTGAACCGCGGGCTCTGTTGATGGCGTCTGCAATGTCTTGCCGCACGGGCATGGGCTGAAAGGCGCTGATGTTCGAGCGGCCGCTGTTGCCCAGAGGCAAGCGCCCCAAGGCATGACCCAGAGGAACCAGCAGCAGGCGGACGATCTGTCCACGAACTTCGGCCCAGTTTCGGGTGCGCCATCCGAGCCCCAGCATCAGCACATGGGTCTCCAGGTGCGGATAGAACCGCGTCTGGCCCAGCACATGCAGGGCTTCCAGCAAGAGCCAGCGCTGCCCGGGCTGGGCGTCGCTGGATTGCTTGTAGCTCGACAGCAGCCGCATGTACACCGCAGCGTCGAAATCAACGGTGTGCGAAGTGTCAGTGGGCGTGGCCATGGTGATCATCCGCTTGCAATTCACCACGGGCTTGGCGGAGCACCTGCCAGCCGGCGTGAAGGGCAAGCACTGCCATCAGACTGGCCACGATCAGGTCAGGCCATGCTTTTCCAGTTCCGAACACCCCCAGTGCGGCCAGAAACACAGCCACATTGCCAATCGCGTCGTTGCGCGAGCACAGCCAGACGCTGCGCATGTTGGCGTCGCCCTCCCGGAAGGCGTAGAGCATCCAGGCCACACCCACATTGGCGACCAGCGCCATGAGGGCCACCACGCCCATGGTCGGCGCGTCGGGCGTGCCCCCGTTCCAGATCGACCAGATGGCCTGGCCCAGGACATACACACCAAAGCCCATCATGCTGACGGCCTTGAGCATGGCGGCACGCGCCCGCCATGCCATTGCCGACGCCAGCACCGCCAGAGACACGCCGTAGTTCAGCGCGTCACCTGCGAAATCGATGGCATCGGCTATGAGAGACAGGGAGCCAGACGTGAACCCGGCCGACAGTTCAACAGCGAACATCGCGGCATTCACCGCCAGAGCGATCCACAACACCCGGCGGTAGCGGGTCAGGTTGGCAATCTGGGCGGGCTTGGGGGTTTCGTGCTCACAGCAGTGGGCGGACATGGGAACTCCTACAGGTACAGAATGAGGGTATTGAAAACCCTGGAGCGGCTCCAGAGTCAAGTCCACTCCTCAAACGACCTGAAAAACCCTATGCGTATCAAGGAACTGGCCCAGGCCACTGGCGTGGATGTGGAAACCATCCGCTACTACGAGAAGCAAAGCCTGCTGCCAGCACCGGCGCGCCAAGACAACGGCTACCGCGACTACACCGACACCCACCTGGAACAACTGGCCTTCATCCGGCATTGCCGAGCGCTGGAGATGCCGCTGGCCGACATCCGCCGACTGCTGAGTGCGCTGGACGCACCGGGCAAGCCGCACCCGGACGTGGACCAGCTGGTGCAGGAGCAGATCGAGCGGGTGCGGGCAAGACTCAAGAGCATGCGAGCGCTGGAGAAGCAGTTGCTGCTGCTCAAGGCCAGTTGCGGGCGTTGTGACGACGACGGAGCCGATTGCGGCATCCTCAAGGAGTTGGTGGCCGCCGCACACGGTGAAGCCTGCGCTTGCCACTCGGTGAAGCTGCCCTGAGGCATCTGCACGGTCCCCCTGGCTGGGGTCAGCGGGCCGGCTGGAACATGATGATGCCCATGCCGATCAGAGCCATCGCCACGCCCGCGATATCCCACACGGTGGGACGCACCTGATCGACAGCCCAAAGCCACAAAAGCGCCACAGAGATGTAGACGCCGCCGTAGGCGGCATACACGCGACCGGCCGCCGTGTCGTGCAAGGTCAGGAGCCAGGCGAACAAGGCCAGGCTCAGGAAGCCGGGCACCAACAGCCACATGGACCGGCCTTGCTTGAGCCACAGGTAGGGCAGATAGCAGCCGATGATTTCTGCCAGCGCGGTGGCGACGAAAAGCAGCAGGGTTTTCATGATGGCATTGTGCTGGCCGGTGGATAACCCAGAAAGACGTGCTGCTTGACTTTTTCTGGTGGTGCGTC
>JALOSN010000175.1 GCA_025458415.1 Hydrogenophaga sp. | reverse complement strand
CGGCGTAAAACGCGTCGTACTTGCCCACCAGGGCTTTGTCTTCCTCAGACACCACATCGGTCACGCCGTCCTGGCCGGGTTCGGCGGTGGGCAGGGTGTTCTTTTTGGCCAGGTCTTCCAGCATGGCCAGCACGCGGCGGGTGTTGCCCTCGCGAATGGCCTTCACGTCGCGGCTTTCCTGCAGCAGCTCACGGCTGACGTTGAGGGGCAGGTCGGCCGAATCCACCACGCCCTTGACCCAGCGCAGGTAGGCGGGCATGAGGCTCTCGGCCTCGTCCATGATGAAGACGCGCTTCACATACAGCTTGATGCCGGCCTTGCGGTCGCGGTTCCACAGGTCTTGCGGTGCTTTGGCGGGGATGTAGAGCAGCTGGGTGTATTCGGTGCTGCCTTCCACGCGGTTGTGGCTCCAGCTCAGGGGGGCCTGGGTGTCGTAGCTGATGGCTTTGTAGAAGTCGGTGTACTGCTCGTCGCTGATGTCCTTCTTGGGCCGCGTCCACAGGGCAGAGGCGGAGTTGACCGCCTCCCACTCGTCCCTTGTGACGTATTCGCTCTTCTCGGCATCCCATTCTTCCTTCTGCATCAGGATGGGCAGGCTGATGTGGTCGGAGTATTTGCCGATGATCTGCTTGAGTTTCCAGTGGCTCAGGTACTCGGTGGCGTCCTCGCGAAGGTGCAGGATCACGCTGGTGCCGCGTGCCGCACGCTCGATGGCCTCGACCTCGAAGTCGCCGGTGCCGCCGCTGGCCCAGCGCACGCCCTCGGCCGCCGGCAGGCCGGCGCGGCGGCTCTCAACCACGATGCGGTCGGCCACGATGAAGCCCGAATAGAAGCCGACGCCGAACTGTCCGATCAGCTGTGCGTCCTTCTTCTGGTCGCCGCTGAGACGGCTCATGAAATCCCTGGTGCCGCTCTTGGCGATCGTGCCCAGGTGCTCCACCGCTTCGGCCTGGCTCATGCCGATGCCGTTGTCGGTGATGGTCAGGGTGCGGGCGTCCTTGTCGAAGGCCACGCGCACCTCCAGATTGGGTGCGTCCTCATACAGCGCAGACTTGTCGAGCGCCTCGAAGCGCAGCTTGTCGCAGGCGTCCGACGCGTTGGAGACCAGTTCGCGCAGGAAGATTTCCTTGTTGGAGTACAGCGAGTGGGTGACGAGGTGCAGCAACTGGGCCACTTCGGCCTGGAAGTTCAGGGTTTGTTTGCTCATGGCGTGAACGCGGTGGTGGACATCGGAATGCGGGGCGACGGGCGCCTCGGCCGGCATATGGGGGCGGTGGCCGGCGGTTCAAGGGCGCGACAGCCAGTCGAGCAGTTGCTGCGCGACTTTCGGGCTGGACAGCAGGTCCAGGTGCCCTGTGCGATAGACGATGCGCTGCCTGTCCGCGGCGAAGGCCAGCCGGTGCTCAGGCCGGTCGTGCTGGCCCAGGGCACTGCGCAGCGGCACCAGACCGTCGCCCACCAGGCGGTCGGCCAGCAGGCTGCGCTGGCCCGCCAGGGTGGCCGCCACGGCGAAACAGGCCATCCCTTCGGGCAAAGGCAGGGGTACCCGATGGTCCTGGCCCGAGGCAAACGGATCGCGTCCCTGCCAGTCGGCGTCCTGCACATGGCCGTGGCGCAGGTCGGTGATGCCGGCACTGCGTATCCTGCCCAGCCGCGCGAAAGGCGCCGTGAAGGGGTTGGAGGCCAGCAGCCAGTCCGCGCCATGCCCGGCCTGCTCCAGCGGAGCGCCGTGATGGGGTGTGCCCAGAAACACCAGCTCGCGGACCAGCGCCGGCCATGCCTGTCCGCCTGTCTGGCCCAGTGCCACGGCAGAACGGACCACCAGCCCGCCCATGCTGTGGCCGACCATGCTGATGCGCTGCAGCGGAACCGGCCAGGAAGCCACCAGCTGTGCCAGCTTCTGGTCCAGCTCACGCCCGTTGACCGAGGTGTGCAGTCCCGAGTTGTAGCGCAGGTAGACCGGCGTGGCGCCCAGCGACTGCGCGAGGAACACCCCATGGTCATGGCCGTCACGGCGCCATTGCGTATCGTTCATGCACAGGCCATGCACCAGCAGCAGCAGGTGACTGCCGCTCTGGAACCCGCCGGGCTGGCGCAGCGCCATGCTTTGCGCCAGCGGGCTGCTGATGGCCTGGAGCCGATCCCCGAGCACGCCGTTGAGCGCAGCCACGATCGTCTCGCGCTGCGGGGACGGTTCCGGGTGCGACGACGGATCGTCCAGCAGGGGCAACAGGGCATCAAGCAGGACATCGGTGCCGCGCCCGACCAGTCCGGTGGCGCCGCGCACCGCCCGGTAGATCTGCCCTGTCAGACCGCCGGTGCGCTGGCCGGACGACTTGCCTGGCAGTCCCAGCCGTCCGTGCACCGCCTGGTGCACGCCCTCGGTGATGTCGATCGCGCCATGGGTGGCCTGCGTGAGCAGCTGGGCCAGCGCCTTGAGATCCGACGGACGTACATGCCGAAGGATGCGGCGGGCTGGATGCGGGGGCGTGTTCAAAAACCCTCGCCTGGCTGCAGGTAGCGCCACTGGCCCACCGGCAACTTGCCCAGCACGATGCGGCCCATGCGGACACGCTTGAGGCCGACCACATGCAGGCCCACCTGCTCGCACATGCGGCGGATCTGGCGCTTCTTGCCTTCCTTGAGCACGAAGCGCAGTTGCTCGGGGTTCTGCCAGTCCACCTGCGCCGGCTTGAGCGCCTGTCCGTCCAGGCTCAGGCCGTGGCGCAGTCGCTCGATGACGCCGGCCGGTACCACCGACTGCACATCCTGACCCACCACGCCGTCACCCCTGGGGCCGTGGGGCGCGGGCGATGCGACCGTCCTGCGTCAGCACCAGCAGCCCGGTGGAGTCGATGTCCAGCCGCCCGGCCGGCGCCAGACCGCGCGCATGCTGCGGCTGCCAGGCCGGGCCCTGACGGATCTGCGGGTCGCTGCGCCACTGGTTCTTCGCCTGCACCAGCACGGCAGCGCTTTCGTGACCGTCCTCGGGCTGGCCGCTCACATAGCCGACCGGCTTGTTCAGCAGAATGGTGACCCGGCTCTCCTGACGCCGCTGGGCGGCCGGCAGCACCTCGACCCGGTCTGCCTCGGTGACGGCCACCCCCATGGCGGCGACCTGGCCGTTGACGCGCACCCATCCCTGCTCGATCCACTCGTCGGCCTCGCGGCGCGAACACAGGCCCAGGTCAGCCAGCCGCTTGTTCAGGCGGATCCGGCCATCGGTGCGGGGGCCGGGCCGGGCCGCGCGCGGTGCTGGCACCGCAGGCGGCATCGCAGCCGGGGCCGGACGGCCGCGGCGTACCACACCTCCCCGATCGGCATCGCGCTCCTCCAGGGCCGACTGCCGCTGGGCTCGCTCGGCCTGCACCTGCGACAAGGGCCTGGCCCGGGCCGGGCCACGGGGTCGAACCGGCTGGCGCAAGGGATCGGCCACTGACGCAGCTCGTGCCTTGAGCTGCAGGGTTTTCTTGGGCTGGTCGTTCATGGTCCGATCATCCCATGCCTCAGGACCCGGTGCCCACTGGCATGCGCGGGCGTGATGATCGTTCTGAAAAGCGGACATCGACTACCCGGCATGGCAGACGCAGCCTGAGGGCTACAGCTCGCCCGACCTCAAGGCCTGCAGGTCCACCACCCGCAGACCACCGTATTCGATCTGGATCCACCCCTTGTCGGCCAACGTCGACAAGGCCTCGTTGACCCGCTGCCGCGACAGGCCGACGAGGTAGGCGAGCTCCTGCTGGGTGATGCGCAGAACCCCCCCCACGTTGGGCGAGAGCAGGGGGTGGAACAGCGCCGCCAGGTTGCGCGCCACGCGCAGGTCCGGGTTGTTGATGCGGTCGATTTCGCGCGCCGCGATGAACTGGCCCAGGCGCTCGTTGAGCTGGTTCATGACAAACCGGTTGAAGGCGATCGAGTGGTCCAGCAGCCAGTGAAAGGTCTCCACCGGCAGGCCGGCCACCCGGCTCTTGCGCAGGGCCTGGATGTTGTAGCGGTAGTGCTCGCGCTTGAGCACCGTACCTTCACCGAACCAGCCTCCGGGAGCCACACCGGTGAAGGTGATGACCGGCCCCATGGAGTCGTCGTTGCTCATCTTGAGCAGTCCATCGAGCAGGCCGAACCAGTAGGTGGCCGGACGGCCGACGCGGCAGATGTAGTCGCCCGCCGGCGTGTCGCCCACCAGCAACGCGGCTTCGGCGCGCTCGCGCGCCTGCCCGTCCAGCCCGTTCAGCCAGGGGATCTCCGACAGCTCGCGATCGGTGGGTGTGCGGGCCCGGTCGCGCAGGGTATGGCCTGAAGACGGAGGGAAATTCATGGGCAGCCCTTGGTGTGCATCAGGGAAAGTCCTAGGCGCAATTGCCCTGTAATTGTCGTCGAACCGACAACATAACGTCAAACAAGCGCCTAACATCGCGCCCAGAATGCTTCAAGGTGTTGCGCAAGTGCACGAAGCCTCACACCAGGCATGGCATCAGGAGACATCATGCAAACGACATTCCCCCGGCTGCTGCTGGAACACGCCAGGCGACGGCCCGACGCGCCCGCCATGCGTGAGAAGGAATATGGCATCTGGCAGACGACCAGCTGGTCTGGCATGGCCCAGCTGGTTGAATCGATCGCCTGCGGCCTGCACCAGGCCGGCTTGCGTCGCGGCGAGCACCTGGTGGTGATCGGAGCCAACCGACCCCGGCTGTACGCCACCATGCTGGCCGCCCAGGCGGTGGGCGCCATCCCGGTGCCGCTGTACCAGGACGCCGTGGCCGCCGAGTGCGTGTTCCCGATCAACAACGCCGAGGTGCGCTTCGCGGTGGTCGAGGACCAGGAGCAGGTGGACAAGATGCTGGAGATCCAGCCCCAGTGTCCGCAGCTGCAACACATTTACTACGACGACCCCCGGGGCCTGCGCAACTACGATCAGCCGGGCCTGGGCGGACTTGAGGAGCTCGTCGCCGGTGGCCACGCCTTCGCCAAAGCGCATCCCGACTTTTTCACCGAAGAGGTCGAGAAGGCACGTCCGGACGATGTCGCGGCCATGTTCTTCACCTCGGGCACCACCGGCAACCCCAAAGGCGTGGTGCACACCCACAGCACCCTGATCAACCGGGCCGATGTCGGCTCCCGCTTCGACAAACTGACCGACAGGGACGAGGTGCTGGCCTACCTGCCGCCGGCCTGGATCGGGCAGAACATCTTCAGCTACGCGCAGTGGCTGGTCACCGGCTACGTGGTCAACTGCCCCGAATCGGGCGCTACCGTCACGATCGACCTCAAGGAAGTGGGCCCGACCTACTATTTCGCCCCGCCAAGGGTGTTCGAGGGCCTGCTCACCAGCGTGATGATCCGCATGGAAGACGCCGGCGCGCTCAAGCGCAGGATGTTCCACGCCTTCATGGACGTGGCGCGCCGTGTCGGCCCGGCCAAAATGGATGGCAAGCCGGTCGGCTTCCTGGACGGACTGAAATACGCGCTGGGAGACCTGCTGGTCTACGGACCGCTGCGCAACAACCTGGGCATGAGCCGGGTGCGCGTGGCCTACACCGCCGGTGAGGCCATCGGCCCCGACCTGTTCAGCTTCTACCGCTCCATCGGCGTCAACCTCAAGCAGCTGTATGGCTCCACCGAGACCGCGGTGTTCGTCTGCCTGCAGCCCGACCACGAGGCGCGAGCCGACACCGTGGGCGTGCCCTGCGAGGGGGTCGAGATCAAGCTGTCCGAAACCGGCGAAATCCTGGTCAAGTCGCCCGGCCTGCTCAAGGAGTACTACAAGAACCCCAAGGCCACCGAAGAGGTGCTGACGGCCGACGGCTGGTACCACACCAGCGACGCCGGCTTCATCGACGCCAGTGGCCATCTGAAGATCATCGACCGCGTCAAGGACGTGGGCCGCATCAAGGGCGGCGCACACGACGGCGCCATGTTCGCCCCCAAGTACGTCGAGAACAAGCTCAAGTTCTTCTCGCACATCAAGGAGGTGGTGGCCTTCGGCGACCAGCGCGAGAAGGTCTGCGTGATGGTCAACATCGACTTCGACGCCGTGGGCAACTGGGCCGAGCGCCGCAACCTGCCCTATGCCGGCTACACCGACCTGGCCCAGAAGCCCGAGGTGTATGAACTGATCCGCGATTGCGTGGAGAAGGTCAACGCCGACCTCAGCCGCGACGAACTGCTGGCGGGCAGCCAGATCAGCCGCTTCCTGGTGCTGCACAAGGAACTGGACGCCGACGACGGCGAGCTCACCCGCACCAACAAGGTCCGCCGCGGTTTCATCGGCGAGCGCTATGCCGTGCTGGTGGATGCCCTGTACGGTGGCAAGACCGAGCAGTACATCGAGACCCAGGTCAAGTTCGAGGACGGGCGCACCGGCAGCGTCAGCGCCACGCTCAGGATCATGGACGCGAAGACCTTCGCACCGGTCAAGGCCGCGGCCTGAACGCACACCACGGAACCCAGCCATGAGCAAGAAACAAGTGGGTGACGTCATCCTCGACGTCCAGAACATCAGTCTGCGCTTCGGCGGCGTCAAGGCGCTGACCGACATCTCCTTCAATGTGAAGGAGCACGAGATCCGCGCCATCATCGGCCCCAACGGTGCCGGCAAGAGCTCGATGCTCAACTGCATCAACGGCGTCTACACCCCGCAGGAGGGCACCATCACCTTCCGTGGCAAGACCTTCCGGGGCATGAACAGCCGCCAGGTGGCCGAGATGGGCATCGCCCGCACCTTCCAGAACCTGGCGCTGTTCAAGGGCATGAGCGTGATCGACAACATCATGACCGGCCGCAACCTGCGCATGAAGAGCAACATCCTGCTGCAGGCACTGCGCATCGGTCCGGCCCAGAGGGAAGAAGAGCAGCAGCGCGAGTTCGTCGAACACATCATCGACTTCCTGGAAATCCAGGCCTACCGCAAGACCCCCGTGGGCCAGCTGCCCTACGGCCTGCAAAAGCGCGTCGATCTGGGCCGGGCGCTGGCCATGGAGCCACAGGTGCTGCTGCTCGACGAACCCATGGCCGGCATGAACCTGGAAGAAAAGCAGGACATGAGCCGCTTCATCCTGGACGTGAACGACGAGTTCGGCACC
>JALOSN010000174.1 GCA_025458415.1 Hydrogenophaga sp. | reverse complement strand
GACCCTGGTGCTCGACCCGGACATCATCCTGATGGACGAGCCCTTTTCGGCGCTGGACATCCAGACCCGCCAGCTGATGGAAAACGAGGTGCTGGAGCTCTGGCAGTCGAAGAAGAAGGCGGTGCTCTTCATCACCCACGACCTGGATGAGGCCATTGCCATGAGCGACCGCGTGGTCATCCTCAGCGCGGGTCCGGCCGCTCGCCCGATCGGCGAGTTCAGCATCGACATCGAACGGCCACGCGATGTGGCCGAGGTCAAGACGACGCCCCGCTTCCTCGAATTGCACGCCGCCATCTGGGCCGTGCTGCGCGAAGAGGTCCTCAAGGGCTACCAGCAACAGTTGCAGAAGGCTGCCTGAAGACCATGTGGACATTCATCCGACCCCGCCCGGGCAATCTGCGCATCTGGCAGCTGGGCATCCTGGTGCTGCTGTTCCTGTTCTGGCACGTCATGACACGGCCGGGCCTGATCCCGCCCTTCATGTTCGACAACGACCGGCAGGCGGCGTTCTTCTTCGGCGAGCCGCTGAAGATCTTCGCACGCATCTGGGCCTGGTTCGTGACCGACGCCGACATCTACCGGCATTTGTGGGTGACCCTGGCCGAGACCATGATGGCCTTTGGCATCGGTGCCGTCTCCGGCCTGGGGTGCGGGCTGTGGCTGGCGCTCTCGCCGATGGCCTCGGCCATCCTCGAGCCCTACATCAAGGCGCTCAATTCCATGCCCCGCATCATCCTGGCGCCCATCTTTGCCATCTGGTTCGGCCTGGGCATGGGCTCCAAGGTGGCGCTGGGCGTGACCCTGGTGTTCTTCATCGTCTTCTTCAACGTCTACCAGGGCGTCAAGGAGGTCAGCCCCGTGGTGCTGGCCAACGCCCGCATGCTGGGCGCCAGCCAGCGTCAGCTGCTGCGCCACGTCTACCTGCCCAGCGCCACCAGCTGGGTGTTCAGTTCGCTGCACACCTCGGTCGGACTGGCCTTCGTGGGCGCGGTGGTGGGCGAGTACCTGGGCTCCAGCCAGGGTGTGGGCTACCTGATCCTGCAGGCCGAGGGCATGTTCGACATCAACACCGTGATGGCTGGCATCCTGGTGCTGACGACGTTTGCCCTGGTCCTCGATGCCATCGTCGGCCGGATCGAGAAGCGGCTGATGAAGTGGCAGCCCAAGGCCGGGGAAACCGAGAAGCTCTGATCCGTCGGGGCTGCGACAATGGCAGCATGAACTTCGCCATGAACCCCTGGCTGGTGCTGGGCCTGGCGATCGTGGCCGAGGTCATCGGCACGAGCGCACTCAAGGCCAGTGACGGCTTCACCCGAGTTGTCCCTTCCCTGGTCGTGGTGGTCGGATACGCCATCTCGTTCTACTGCCTGGCGCTGGTGCTGCGCAGCATACCGGTCGGCGTGGCCTACGCCGTCTGGTCAGGCTTGGGTATCGTGCTGATCACGCTGGTGGCCTACATCGTCTACGACCAGACCATCGACCTGGCCGGTCTGATCGGCATGGGGCTGATCGTGGCCGGGGTGCTGGTGCTCAACCTGTTCTCGAACAGTGCGCCCCACTGAACGCCACGCCGGTTCGGCTCACAGCACCTTGAACAGTTTCTCCCGCAACTCCGGCAGACGCTTGGCACCGACGCGGTCGTCCTCCATGGCCTTCAGCCAGGACAGATAGGCCTGGCGCAACCCGTCCGTGCCCTGGGCCCTTGCGATCGTCTCGATCAGGCTCAGGCGCGCATGCTGCCCGAAGATGGTGTTGACCGTGTTGGTCATGAAGTTGCGCGCCATCTCGTTCTCACTGGCCGTGCGGGTGGCGGCATCGGGCAGGCCGCTTGCGCCCGTGCCGCCAGACTTCGGCTTGCCGCTCTCGGCCGGCGCAGTTTCTTGCGTGCGGCTGCGCACCCGGGCCTCGACACAGCCCTTGTCGAGCAGCTCCTGAAGCAGCGGCTCCACCTCGGTGCCGCCGGCATACACGGCCAGCTCCTTGCCGGTCTTCTGTCCGTCCACCAGCACGAGCAGGCGGCGAACCAGCGGGGCCAGCCCCATGGAGCGCGACTGGATCTCGCGCTGGCCCATGTCGGTCTTGGAAAAAGATGCGGTGTACAGGTCGAGAACTTCGGACATGGACGCAATGGGGTCGACTGGAGCTTGACAGGGTGGACTCGGGGACGCTGCGTGGACAGACCCCGCAGGCAAGCCGCCGATTCTGTGGAGCCCCACGCGGCACCACAAGAGGACTTACGCCAAGCGCGGCGCCGTCCGTCGCCCGTTCGAGACCACCCGGCCCAGAGCGTCAGGCCGGCGCGACCTTCGTCACGCTTTCCAGGGCGTCGACAAACATGCCGGGAACATCGAAGCCCGTCTGTTGCTGGATCTCCTGGAAGCAGGTCGGGCTGGTCACATTGATCTCGGTCACCCGGTTGCCGATCATGTCCAGGCCCACCAGCAACAGGCCACGGGCCGCCAGCACCGGCGCGAGGGCCTCTGCCACCACGCGGTCTTCGTCGCGCAGCGGCTGCGCGACACCTTTGCCACCGGCCGCCAGGTTGCCGCGCACCTCGTTGCCTTGCGGGATGCGGGCCAGCACAAAGGGCGCCACCCGGCCACCGATCAGCAGCAGGCGTTTGTCCCCGTCCACGATCTCGGGCAGGTAGCGCTGCACCATCACGCTGGTGTGTCCGCCCCGATTCAGGGTCTCGATGATGGAACCCAGGTTCATGCCGTCCGGTCCGACCCGGAAGATGCCCATGCCCCCCATGCCGTCGAGCGGCTTGAGGATGATGTCCCCGTGCTCTTCGTGGAAGTGGCGGATGGCTTCCGGCGAGCGGGTCACCAGCGTCGGTGGTGCGTACTGCGCGAACTCCATGAGGGCCAGTTTTTCCGGGTGGTCGCGCAGCGCCCGCGGGCTGTTGACGACCCGCGCTCCCTCGCGCTCGGCCTGCTCCAGCAGGTGGGTGGCGTAGAAGTACTCGCTGTCGAACGGCGGGTCCTTGCGCATCAGCACGGCATCAAAACCGCGCAGCGCTTCGCGCCCCTGGTGGGACACACGGTACCAGTCCTCGGCCTGCCCGGTCAGCTCGATGCGCCGCACCAGCGCCGTGACCGGCTGCCCCGACTGCCATTGCAGGTGCTGCGGTTCGCAGGCCGCCACGCCATGGCCGCGCCGCTGCAGTTCGCGCATCATGGCAAAGGTGGAGTCCTTGTAGGTCTTGAAGCTGGACAGCGGATCGGCAACAAAGAGGAAATTCATGGGCATCGGTTTCTACGTGAGGTGACAAGGGTACCGTGGAACCGGCTCTGCCGGGCCACAGGTACCGTCCCCCTTGCGCCGAAGGCGAGAGAGGGGGAAGACGCGAAGCGGCGCAGGGGGTGTCATCGCCTGCTCACAAACAGCGCCACCGCACCGGCGACCACGCCCCAGAAGGCCGAACCGATACCGGCCAGCACCACCCCGCTGAGGGTGACCAGAAAGGTGATGAGCGCGGCCTCGCGGTGCGTATCGTCCTTCAGGGCGGCATGCAGGCCGCCCCCGATGCTGCCCAGCAGCGCCAGACCGGCAATCGCCAGCACCAGCTCCTTCGGAAAGGCCAGCAGCACCCCGGTCACGGCCGCACCCACCAGGCCGACGGCCACGTACAGCGTCCCACAGACGACAGCGGCGGTGTAGCGTTTCTTCGGGTCCGGATGCGCCTCTTCGCCCATGCAGATGGCCGCCGTGATGGCACTGAGGTTCAGGGCAAAGGCGCCGAACGGCGCCAGCAGCAGCGTGGTCACGCCGGTGAGGGTGATGATGCGCGAGATCGGCATCGCGTAACCGGCAGCCCGGATGGCGGCCACGCCGGGCAGGTTCTGCGACGCCATGGTGACGATGAACAGTGGCAAGGCCAGGCTGACCAGGGCCGGGAGCGAGAACACCGGCGCGGTGAACACCGGACGTGCCCACTCCAGGACCAGTGCCTCGGTCTGCAGGCGGCCCTGCCACAACACCCAGACCACCGCCACCAGCAGGGTCAGCGGCACCGCGTAGCGTGGCAGCCAACGGCGCCCGAGAAGATAGGCCATCAGCATCACTCGAACCAGCCGGTGGCACCGACCAGGATGATCAGCGCTGCGCAGGCCATGAAGGCCCCCACCGCTTCGGCCATGGAGAACCCTCCCGCCAGTCCGGCGGTGGCCAGCACCGCCGCGCCCGGTGTGCTCCAGGCGACCATGACGGGCTGCCGCAGGATCAGCGACGGCACGGCCGTGCACAGGCCCATGCCCAGCCCCAGCGCCCACATCCACGACGTCAGCTGTTCGGGCGTTGCGCCAAAGGCCTGCGCCGCCTGGAACACGATGGCCACCGAACTGGTGAAGCCCACCAGCACGGCCACAAATCCGGCCGTGGCCGCCGGCAGGCTCAGATCGCGAAAGAACGACATCCGGCGATTGTGCCGATCAGTCGTAACTCTCGGCGTCCGGGTCGGTTGCTTCGAGCTCGTAGCTGGCCGACAGCATGGCCAGGCGGCCGATCACGCCGTACATGTAGAAGCGGTTGGGCACGCTGGCGCCCGGCTTGACGCCGGGCTGGGGCAACTGGGCACTGTGCTCGAAGGCCAGCGGCACGAAGCTGGAACCGGGTGCGTTGAGGTTCTCGTCCACCCCCCGGTCGGCATGGATGCGGTAGTAGCCCCCCACCACATAGCGGTCCATCAGGCTGACCACGGGTTCGGCCACGGCCGCATTGATGCGCTCCTGGGTCAGCACGCCTTCCTGGATGATGACCTCGCTGACCGGCTGACCGGCCTGCACCGTGGCCATGCGCTGCAGCACGGCCGGACTCAGGGTGTCGATGTCCTTGGCGTCCCTGACCGTCAAGATGCCCATGCCACCGGTGCCGTTGTCGGCCTTGATCACCACAAAAGGCTTTTCGTTGATGCCGTATTCCTTGTACTTTCGACGGATCTTGGCAATCAGCGCGTCGGTGTTGCTGCGCAGGCAATCCAGGCCGGCGGCCTGGCCGAAGTCGACCTTGCCACACTGGTTGAACAGGGGCGTG
>JALOSN010000173.1 GCA_025458415.1 Hydrogenophaga sp. | reverse complement strand
GGACCTGGAGCCCGCCTACCGTGAGTTGCGGCTGGCCCACGGCTCGACGCTGGAGGATGCAAGGCAGAAGCTGCACTGGTTCCTGTGTGGCTGGCTGGGGGGGCCGCAGCACTACACCGAGCGCTTCGGACATCCCAGGCTGCGCATGCGGCACATGCCGTTTGCCATCGGTGTCCGGGAGCGTGACCAGTGGCTCGCCTGCATGGACCAGGCGATGGGCGATGTCGGCATCGAACCCGAATTGCGGCGCAGGCTGGCCGCCAGCTTTTTCCAGACCGCCGACTGGATGCGCAACACCCCCTGATCGGCTGCCCAGGCCCGCTGGGCCGTTCCTGGCCAACCGCAGTCCCCGACCATGTATTACCTGCTTCCCGGCATCCTGGCCATGGCGGCCATCGTGCTGGCCTCCAACATCCTCGTGCAGTTCCTGTTCGGACAGTGGCTGACCTGGGGCGCATTCACCTATCCGCTGGCGTTCCTGGTCACCGACCTGGTCAACTTCCTGCATGGCCCCAAAGCCGCCCGCAAGGTGGTGCTGGCCGGCTTTGCCGTGGGTTTGCTGTGTTCGCTGGTGGGCAGCCAGATCGTTGGTGAAGCCGGTCCGCTGGTCACCTTGCGTATCGCGCTGGCGTCGGGCGTGGCTTTTCTCGTGGCGCAGCTGCTGGATGTGACGCTGTTCGATCGCCTGCGCCAAGGCACCTGGTGGCGCGCTCCGTTGGCGTCGTCACTGGTGGGGTCAACGGTCGACACCCTGTTGTTCTTCTCGATCGCCTTTTCAGCCTCGCTGGTCTGGATCGAGCCCGGCAACGACGTGGGCTGGGCCAACGAAGTCCTGCCGCTGCTCGGTCTCGGACCCGAAGTTCCCCTGTGGGTCTCGCTGGCCAGCGCCGACTGGGGCGTTAAGCTGGCGCTGGCTGTGCTGGCTCTGCTGCCGTTTCGCCTGCTGGTTCGCCGCTTGCTGGGGTACCACCGGATGGCCAGTCAGGTTCCGCCGTCCCGCGGCAGGCCCTGAGCCTGCCTGAGCAGCACGATCAGGGCGCCTGCCCCCCCATCGGCCGGACGCGCCTGGGCGAAGGCGAGCACTTCGCTTTTCTGTACTAGCCAGCGTGGCACACGGTCCTTGAGCACCGGTGTGCGTCCGGGGGAGCCCAGACCCTTGCCGTGCACGACGCGGATACAGCGCAGGCCCTGCTGGTGACATTCGCGCAGAAAACGGCCCAGTGCGTCCCGGGCTTCGTCGGTGCGCAGGCCGTGCAGGTCGATCTGCCGCTGGATGCTCCACCGGCCGGCGCGCAGGCGCACCAGCACATCCGGTCCCAGGCCAGGTCGCAGAAAACTCAGCCGGTCGTCGGTGTGCAGCAATGTCTCGACGTCGAAGGCATCCGACAAGGCTTCACGCATGACCGCCGCCTCGTCGCGGCGCCGTTGAAGTGGCTGGGGCTGTGCCGAAGGGGGTGGGCTGGCCACCCGACCCGGATCCCGCAGTGGCCGGACCGGCCCCACGGCCAGCTCGAACAGGCGCCGCTCCCTCGCCTCGCGCTCCAGGCGTTCACGCTCGGCCCGCTCACGCGCCAGCATGGCGGCTGCGCGCTGCTTCATCACGTGACGCAAGTGCTTGAGGTCGGCGAGGGCATGCACCTTCATGGCGGCATTGTCGGACAACCCACCTGAACCCCGGCAGGTGGTCGGTCAAGACCCTCAGACCAGCCCCATCTCCGCCATGGACACCGCCTGGTTGCGGGTGACGATGAAGTGGTCCAGCACCCGCACATCAACCAGCGACAGGGCGGCCTTGAGCGACTGTGTCAGCGACTCGTCGGCCCGCGAGGGTTCGGCCACACCGCTGGGGTGGTTGTGCGTGAGCACCACGGCGGCGGCGTGGTGGTGCAGGGCGCGCAGCACCACCTCCCGGGGGTAGACACTGGTCTGGGTCAGTGTGCCCCGGAACAGCTCCTCCAGCGCAATCAGCCGGTTCTGGCTGTCCAGGTAGAGCACGGCAAAGACCTCGTGGGCCCGTGCCCCGATCTGCAGCTGCAGGTAGTCGCGCACCGCGCGCGGACTGTCGAACAGCGGCCGGCTCTGCAGCTCCTGCGCCAGGGCGCGTCGGGCCAGCTCCAGCACCGCCACCACCTCCGCCCGCTTGGCCGGTCCCAGCCCCTTGACCTGCCGCAACGCATCGGCGTCGGTGTGCAGCAGTCCGGCCAGGCCGCCGAAGCGGTCGAGCAGCTCCTGGGCCATCTGAAGCACATGCTTGCCCGGCAGACCGGTGCGAAGCAGCAACGCCAGCAGCTCGGTGTCGCCCAGCGCCGAGGGACCCCGGGACAGCAGTTTCTCCCGCGGCCTCGCATCAACGGGCAGCCCGCGCAGTCCCGTCATCATCCCTTCCGGCATGGTGATTCCTCCCTGTTGCTCCAGGTTTTTACAATAGGGCCACGCGCCTCGATGCACCGCGTCCCCTTTTTCGGGGAGTTTGTGCCGTCGCTTTCTTTCAGAACATCCCCCGATCGTCCATGACACAGGTCCAGGAAGGCTCATTTCTCACCTTGCACTACCGCCTTTCGGGACCCGACGGGCAGGTGCTGATCGACACCTTCTCGGGCCAGCCGGCCACGTTGAGCATCGGCAGCGGCCAGCTGACACCCGCCATCGAGCAGCGCCTGATCGGCCTGCAGGAGGGCGTCCGCACCACCATCGACCTGGGGCCGGGCGAGGCCTTCGGTGAACACCAGCCCGACATGGTCCAGTGGGTGGCGCGCAAGCTGCTGAGTGAACTCGGTGATCCGCACGAGCAGTACGCCGTCGGTGACGTGGTCCAGTTCCCGACCCCCGATGGACTGGGCAGTTATGCCGGTGCCGTGCGCGAAGTCCGCGGCGACGGTGCCGTGCTGTTCGACTTCAACCATCCGCTGGCGGGCCAGTCGGTGAGGTTCGAAGTGCAGCTCATCGGAGTGCTTTGATGTCTGAAATCCTTCTGGCAGAACCACGCGGCTTCTGCGCTGGTGTCGACCGCGCGATCGAGATCGTCGAGCGCGCCCTGACCAAGTTCGGCCGGCCCATCTATGTGCGCCACGAGATCGTGCACAACACCTATGTGGTCAATGACCTGAAGAACAAGGGTGCCATCTTCATCGAGGAACTGGAGGAGGTTCCACCGGGCGCGACGCTGGTCTTTTCCGCCCATGGCGTGAGCAAGGCCGTGCAGGAAGAGGCGGCGCGCAGAGGTTTTCGCATCTTTGATGCCACCTGCCCGCTGGTGACGAAGGTGCACGTCGAGGTGGCCAAGCTGCACAAGGAGGGCTATGAGTTCCTCATGATCGGCCACAAGGGGCATCCCGAGGTCGAAGGCACCATGGGGCAGCTGAGCGAAGGCATCCACCTGGTCGAGGACATCGAGGACGTGGGCAAGGTGCAGCCGAAGCAGACCGAGTTGCTCGCGGTGGTGACCCAGACCACACTGAGCGTGGACGACACCGCCGGTATCCTGGCTGCGGTGAAGGCGCGTTTCCCGAAGGTCCGCGAGCCCAAACAGCAGGATATCTGCTACGCCACGCAGAACCGCCAGGATGCCGTCAAACTGCTCAGCCCGCAGGTCGACATCGTGATCGTGGTGGGCAGCCCCACCAGCAGCAACAGCAACCGCCTGCGGGAAGTGGCTGAGCGTCTGGGTACCGAGTCCTACATGGTGGACGATGCCACCGAACTCAGGCCGGAGTGGTTCACGGGGAGGCAGCGGGTCGGATTGACGGCTGGCGCTTCGGCGCCGGACATCCTGGTGCAGCGGGTCATCGACCGCCTGCGCGAGCTCGGTGCCATCTCCGTGCGCCGCATGGATGGCCTGGTCGAGACCATCAAGTTCCCTTTGCCCAAGGGCCTGAGAATCGAGGGCGACGGCGGCGTTGACCACTTGCACTGAGCCCGCTGCCTACAATCGCCCCCATGCTAGACATCCTCCAACTCCGCAAAGACCTGGACGCCGTTGTGGCGCGCCTGGAAACCCGCAAGAACCCCCAGCCTTACCTCGACGTGGCCGCCTACCAGGCGCTGGAACACGAGCGCAAGGCGTTGCAGACCCGCACCGAAGCCCTGCAGGCGCAGCGCAACAGCCTGAGCAAGCAGATCGGCATGCTCAAGGGCAAGGGCCAGCATACCGAGGCCGATGCCGTGATGGCGCAGGTGGGCGAGATGAAGGCCGAGCTGGAAGCGTCCGCCACGCGTCTGGACGTGATCCAGGCCGAGCTGCAGGCCCTGCTGCTGGCCGTGCCCAACCTGCCGCACGAGAGCGTGCCCGTCGGCGCGGGCGAGGAGGGCAACGTGGTGGTGCGCAGCTGGGGCACCCCGCGCACATTCGACTTCGCCGTCCGCGACCATGTGGACATCGGCGAGCACCGAGTGCTACACGCCCTACATCGTCAATGCCGACACCCTGCGGGGCACCGGCCAGCTGCCCAAGTTCGAGGCCGACCTGTTCGCGGCCAACAAGGGTGGCCAGGAGGGCGCGGACGAGAACCTGGCGCTGTACCTGATCCCGACCTCGGAAGTCACGCTGACCAACGTGGTGCGCGACACCGTGCTGGCCGAATCGGACCTGCCGATCAAGCTGACGGCCCATACGCCCTGCTTCCGATCCGAAGCCGGCAGCGCCGGGCGCGACACGCGCGGCATGATCCGCCAGCACCAGTTCGACAAGGTCGAGATGGTGCAGATCGTGCACCCCGACAAGAGCTACGAAGCGCTGGAAGAGATGACCCGCCACGCCGAGGCCAT
>JALOSN010000172.1 GCA_025458415.1 Hydrogenophaga sp. | reverse complement strand
G
Source organism: Hydrogenophaga sp. (assembly GCA_025458415.1). Lineage (GTDB taxonomy): Bacteria > Pseudomonadota > Gammaproteobacteria > Burkholderiales > Burkholderiaceae_C > Hydrogenophaga. The sequence goes on along the minus strand of JALOSN010000172.1, from coordinate 7,033 downwards.
TCGCCGCCGTAGAAGGTCTTGCGGTCCGGTGTGTTGAACGGCCCGCCACGCCGCAGGCGCTCGACCAGGTCCGGGTTGGCGATGAAGGGCTTGCCGAACGCCACCAGGTCAGCCCCGTTGACCAGGGCATGGCGCGCCAACGCCAGGTCGTAGCCGTTGTTGACCATCCATGCACCCTGTCCGCCGGCGGCGCGCCAGGCCGCCCGAAGCGCGGGGTAGTCGAACGGCCTGTCGGCCAGCTCGCGCGGCCCTCCGGTCGCGCCTTCGATCACATGCACATAGGCCAGTCCCATCGGACCGAGCTGGCGCACCACGTGCTCGAACAGTGGCTGCGGGTCGGCATCGATCACGTCGTTGGCAGGCGTCACGGGTGACAGGCGGATACCCACCCGGCCACCGCCGATCGCCTGGCTCACGGCCTGCATCACCTCCAGCAGCAGCCGCGCGCGGTTCTCGATGGAGCCACCGTAAGCGTCGCTGCGGTGGTTGCTGCCGGTCTTGAGGAACTGGTCCAGCAGGTAGCCGTTGGCCGCGTGCACCTCGACGCCGTCGAACCCGGCCTCGACTGCAGCCAATGCCGCCCGGCGGTAGTCATCGACGATCCCTGGCAGCTCTTCGATGGACAGTGCCCGCGGTTCGGACGTGTCGACAAAGGTCGGTGCCCCGTCGCGGATCAACACGGTCTTGGTGTTGGCGCGGATGGCCGAGGGCGCCACGGGTGCGCCGCCACCAGGCTGCAACTCGGTGTGCGAGACGCGCCCGACATGCCAGAGCTGGGTCACGATCCGGCCACCGGCCTGGTGGACCGCCCCGGTCACCCGCTGCCAGCCTGCCACCTGCTCCGGCGCGTACAACCCAGGCACGTCGGCGTAGCCCTGGCCCTGGTGGCTGATGGCGGTAGCCTCGGTGATGATGAGACCCGCGGTCGCGCGCTGGCGGTAGTACGTGGCCATGGCCGCCGTGGGCACGGCGCCGGGCGCACGATTGCGTGTCAGGGGCGCCATAACGATGCGGTTACTCAGGCTCAGCTCGCCGGCCTTGACCGGCTCGAACAGTTCGCTCATGGGAAGACAGATGGCAAAGTCAACAACGTCGGACATTGTGTCCCCTGACGCCTGCCGCTGTCTGTCACCCTCGCAAAGCCCTTGCCACGGCCGCCGCAATGCCCACCGCGTTGGTCGGATGCGCCACGGTGTCGGTGCTCCAGAACGCGCCCACGCCGGCCTGACGGATGCGCGCCAGTGCAGCGCCGTCCAGCAACGCGTGCGTCACGGCCACGTCCACCGAGCGGGCACCAGCGGCCCGCAAAAGCTCAGCGGCCCGCACCAGCGTCTGGCCGGAGCTGGCGACGTCATCCATCAGCACCACCGCTTCTCCCGCGAAGCGCACATCGGGCAACACGACATCCACATCGCGGTCGCCGTGGCGGGTCTTGCGGCAAACCGCGTGACGCCAGCCATGCAGTCGCGCTGCGCTGGCCACCCATTGCAGGGACTCCTCGTCGGGGCCAACGAGCACCACATCCCCCCTCTCCCGCGCGATGTGCTCGGCCAGCAGCGGCGCCCCGCTGAGCACCACGGCCCGCGACACTGGCACGGCTTCCTGCAGGGTCGCCACACGGTGCAGGTGCGGGTCCACCGTGATCACCCCGTCAAACAGGCCGGCGAGAAAGCGCCCGACGACACGCTGGCTGACCGCCTCGCCCGGGCAAAAGGCCATGTCCTGGCGCATGTACCCCAGGTAGGGCGCCACCAGGGTCAGGTCCAGAGCGCCCAGATCGCGCGCCGTCTGCGCCACCAGCAACAGTTCGACCAGCTTTTCATTCGGCTGATGCAGGCCTCGCCAGACCACCACCCGCCCCGGCAGCTCGGCAGGCAGGCACAGGCGCAACTCCCCGTCCGGGAACCGGTGGCGCTCGATGGCCAATGGCAGCAGCCCCGCGGCTTCGGCCGTCGTGGTGGCGATGGCCCGCTCCTCATCCACATACAGCAGCACACCGGCCGCATCCGGAGGCAATGTCATCGGTCAGAACTCCACGAAGACCCTGGGCATCTGATCGGGAGCACCGATCCGGTAGGCACTGCTGCGCAGGCAGGCCTGGCGCGCAAACTCAAGGTCCGACGGGTAGGCGGCATGGACCCGGTACAACGGCTCCCCACGACGCACGCTGTCGCCCAGCTTGCGCAGCAGGTCCACACCAGCCGCCTTGACCTTGGGCGCACCGGCCAGGCGAGCAATCTGGGCCACCTGGAGGTTGTCGATACCGATCACGGTGCCATCCGCATCCGCAGGCACCTCAAAGCTCAGGGCACCCAGCGGAGGGTGCTGGTGGTTGAAGCCACGCCCCCCCTGCGCCCCGATGATGGCCTGCATGCGCGCCAGCGCCCGACCTGAATCGAGGATGTCGCGCGCGATGTGGAAGCCGTCGCCGCCACGGACGTCAGGGCTGCATTCGATGAGGCGACCGGCCAACCGCAGCGACTTCTGCCGCAGGTCATCGGGGGCCGCCGGGTCGTTCTCCAGCACACGCATCACGTCTCGCGCCTCCAGCATGGGGCCCACGCCCCTTCCGATCGGCTGACGACCATCGGTGATCACCACGTCCAGCGACAGATGCATGCGCTGTGCCACGTACTCGAACAGGCGACGCAGACGCTGCGCCTCGGGCATGGAGCGCACCTTGGCAGTTGGCCCGATCGGGATATCCAGCACCAGGTGCGTGGCGCCGGCGGCCATCTTCTTGGACAGGATGGATGCCACCATCTGGCCAGGCGAGTCGATCGACAGCGGTCGTTCAACCGAAATCAGCACATCGTCGGCCGGGGACAGGTCGGCCGTACCGCCCCAGGCCAGGCATCCCCGGTGGGCCCGCACGATCTCGGTCAGGTGGTCGAACGGGAGTTCGACGTTGGCGAGCACCTCCATGGTGTCGGCCGTGCCAGCGGGCGAGGTGATGGCCCGAGAAGAGGTCTTGGGAAACACCAGACCGTAGGCTGCCACGATGGGCACCACCAGCATGGAGGTGCGGTTGCCCGGAATGCCGCCGATGCAGTGTTTGTCCACCACCAGCGGTTCGTGCCAGTCGAGCCGGCGACCGGAAGCCACCATGGCCTCGGTCAGGAAGTAGACCTCTTCGCGGTCCAGCTCGCTGCGGTTGCAGGCCACCACGAAGGCCGTCAGTTCAATCTTCGAATACCTCAGGTCGGCGATGTCGCGCACGATGGCCTGAAAATCCTCGCGCCCCAGCCGCTCACCGTTGATCTTGCGGAACAATGCCGGAATCGACTCGGGCGGCTCGGCCTGGGACACGGTCGCCAGGTGCCCGTCAGGCACCTGCAACTGCGCAAACGCATCCTCGGACACACCCAACTCATCACAACCGACAATGCGCTCGTCATCGACCACATTGAGCGTGGCCAGGATGCGCCGACCGTTGGCGCGAACTTCGACCTTGGACAGTGCCTGAAAGCCCTCGGCCCGGTAGATGGCGCAGTCGCGGTGCAGGTAGGCGACATTCTCGTGGTAGGTGTCGATGCCCACGCGGCGCAGGCTCAGCATGCCGGTGGTGTGGTTCGTGTTCTCGCTGGACATCTTCCAACGATACACCTGTGCCGGCCGGACAGCCGCTGGCGCTTACCCGACCACCAGCCGGATGGCCGGCAGCACCGCCTGCGACTCGTGGCGCCGCTCCAGGGCCAGCCGCATGTTCATCTGGGCCACCTCGGTGTGTTCGGTGGCCAGTGCCTGCGCACGAGCGCCCTCCCCTCGGCGGAGGGCGTCGACCAGCATGTGGTGCTGGCGGTGCGCATAGCGCATCCAGTCGAGGTCCTTGTCGAGCGTTCCCTGCATGGGCAGCATGGCCGAAGCCGGCGCAAACGGCAACCGGTCGTTCTGGGCCAGCGCCCGCTGCAGCGCGCGGTTGCCGCAAGCCTCCAGGATGAGCGCGTGAAAGCGATCGTTCATGCGCGCATAGGCCGCGTAGCTGTCGATGTCCAGCGCGGGGGCCGCCAGCAGGCGGTCGCCCTCTTCAAGGCAAGCCTGCAGGTCACCCTGCAAGGCCCGCGACACACCGTGCTCGGCCACCAGGCGCGCTGCCATGCCCTCCAGATGCCCGCGCACCGCAATGGCATCACAGACCTCCTGCGCGGTGTAGGGCCGCACCTGCAGCTTGCCGGTCTCCGTCGCCTCCAGCTGCTCCAGCTGCACGAGGGCGGCCCGCACCGGCGTGCGGGAGGCGCCCAGGCGTTGGGCCAGCTGCTGTTCGGCCAGATGCTGCCCCGGCGGAAACGCACCGCTGAGGATCAGGTCCCGCAGCTGCATCAAGACGGTTTCTTGCAAGCTCATGCCATCAACTGTACACTGAAACTATAAAACGGTATACCGTTTCCGAACCACCGTCACACGTCCTCGCCATGAAAGCCGAACAGAACGACAAACTCACCCGGGTCGGACCGGGTACACCCGGTGGAGAGCTGCTGCGCCGCTACTGGCAGCCCGTGGCCCTGCTCGACGAGTTCGACTCCCGCTTCGATCCGGCGATGGCCACCCGACCGGTCAAGGCCGTCCGCGTGCTCGGTCAGGACCTGGTGCTGTTCAGGGATGCCCACGGAAAGTTCGGCCTGCTTGACCGTGACTGCCCGCACCGAGGAGCCGACCTGGCCTTCGGTCGCAATGAAGGCGACGGCCTGCGCTGCCCGTTTCATGGCTGGAAGTTCGACCTCAGCGGTCAATGCACCGAAACCCCGGCCGAACCGGCCGGCAGCACCCTGTGCCAACGCATCCGCCAGCGCAGCTACCCGCTTTTGACCCGCGCCGGCGTCCTGTTCGCCTGGCTGGGGGCGGAAGCGTCGACCCCACCGCCCCTGCCCGCATTGGACTGCTTCGAAGCCCCCGAGTCGCACAGTTTTGCCTTCAAGGGCCTGTGGCACTGCAACTGGCTACAGGCCTTCGAGGTCGGCATTGACCCGGCCCACGCGTCCTACCTGCACCGCTTCTTCAATGACGCGTCGCTGGAGGACAGCTACGGCAAGCAGTTCCGCGGCGCCAGCCTGGGCGAGAAGGACGGCGAACACTGGCCCATGACCCGTGTCATGCGCGAATTCGGGCAGCCCGACATCAGCCACGAGGCCACGCCCTGGGGCATCCGTCTGACGGCGCTGCGGCGCATGACGGACAACCTCATGCACGTGCGCATCACGAACGCGGTCTTCCCGCAGACCTTCGTGATCCCGCTCTCGCCCACCATGACCATCACCCAGATGCATGTGCCGGTCGATGACACACACAACTACTGGTACGCCTTCTTCACCAGTTTCGACAGCCCTGTGGACAAGGACACCATGCGCAACCAGCGCCTGCCTGCGGTCACCCTGCCCGGCTACATCCCCAAGGCCGGACGCCACAACGACTGGGGCTTCAACCCCGAGGAACAGCAGTCCCGCACCTATCTGGGCATGGGCGAGGACGACATCAATGTGCACGACCAGTGGGCCTGCGAAAGCATGGGCGCCATCCAGGACCGGACGCGGGAGCACCTGGGCACGACCGACAAGGTGATCATGGCCAACCGCCGCCTGCTGCTGCAGGCCATGGACACCGTGGCCGCCGGAGGAACCCCGCCCGGCATCGCGGATCCTGCCCTGCATGCCCGCATCACGGGCCCCGATACGGTCGATGGCATCGCACCGGCCAATGGCTGGTCCCAGTGGTGGCAGGACGCAGTGCAGCGACGCCGAGCGGGTGCCCCCTGGCAGAACCCCCATCACGACAACACGGCAGCGCCTGACGAGATGGCCACACTGTGAGCGCCACACCCGATTGCTTTGCCGCCCGCTGCGGCATCCACGACCACGTGCGCGAAACTGCCTGCGAGCAAGCCGGCATCGAACGCGTACGACTGAGCTGGTGCGACACCCATGGCCTGTTGCGGGGCAAGACACTCATGCCCGCTGCCGCCGCGCGCGCCCTGCGCGACGGCGTGGGCATGGTCGGCACGCTGATGCTCAAGGACCATGCCGACCGGACCACATGGAAGGTGTTCGAGCGCGGCGCCACTGACGACATCCCCGGCTTTGCGGGTGCCGCCAACCTCATGCTGCTGCCCGACCCGGACAGCCTGGTGATGCTGCCGTGGTCCCACGGCACCGGCTGGCTGCGATGCCAGCCCTGGTTCCAGAACGGGACTCCGGTGCCCATGGACAGCCGACGCGTCCTGCAGGACTCGCTGAACCGACTGGCCCGCACCGGCCTCGGCCTCAAAGTGGGTCTGGAAGTGGAATTCCACGTCTACCGCCTGCTCGACGCCAGCCCCCAGCTTGATCCCGCGCTGGCGGCCTGGCCCGGACAGCCTCCCCATGTTGAAATGATTCACCCCGGATACCAGCTGCATGGCGAGGCCATGACCGACCTGGCCGAGCCGGTGTTGCGCATCGTGCAGGACACCGCCCAGGCGCTGGGACTGCCCCTGCAGTCGCTGGAAATCGAGCTCGGCCCCAGCCAGATCGAAGCGGTGTTCGACGCCACCGACGCCCTGACCGCCGCCGACCAGATGGTGCTGTTCCGCAACGGCGTTCGTCAGGCCCTGCGCCGCTCGGGCTACCTGGCCACCTTCATGTGCCGCCCTCCCTTTCCCAACATCATGTCCAGCGGCTGGCATCTGCACCAGTCCCTGGTGCGGCTGCACGACGGCAGCAACGCCTTCGCCCGCCCCGGCCCGGCCCCAGGCAGTGACGCACTGACCGCCAGCCACACCCTATCGGATATCGGCTGCCAGTGGCTGGCCGGCCTTCTCGCGCACGCCGATGCCATGGCCTGCCTTTGCACCCCCACCGCCAACGGCTTCGGTCGCTTCCGGCCCAACGCCCTGGCACCCAAAGCAGCGGTCTGGGGCCGCGACAACCGCGGTGCGATGCTGCGTGTGATCGGTGCAGCGGGAGACGCTGCCACCCGCATCGAAAACCGCCTGGGCGAGCCCGCGGCGAACCCCTACCTCTATATCGCTGCGCAGATCGCCGCGGGCCTGGACGGCATCGAA
>JALOSN010000171.1 GCA_025458415.1 Hydrogenophaga sp. | reverse complement strand
GGAGGGGTCGGTGGTCCGGATCCTGAACATCGGCTGCGGTCCGGCCGCCGAGATCCAGCGCCTGCTGGCCACCGGCACCGATCTGTCGCGTCTGGAGGTGACCCTGGTGGACTTCAGCCGGGAAACCCTCGACTACGCGCGCAGCCGCATCGAAGGAGCCGAGGCGGCCCACGGGCAGAAGCTGTCCGTGGCCTACGTACACGAGTCGGTGCACGACCTGCTCAAGCGCGGCGCCCGCCAGTCAACGGCGGTGGTCGGTGCCGGTTTCGACTACATCTACTGCGCAGGCCTGTTCGACTACCTGTCGGACAAGGTCTGCTCGCGCCTGATCCGCTACTTCCTCTCGCGCTGCAATCCCGGCGCGCGCATGCTGCTGACCAATGTGCATTCGGACAACCCGGAACGCTATGGCATGGAGCACCTGCTGGAGTGGCACCTGATCTACCGCAACGAGGCCCAGATGGCGTCCATCATGTCCGATGTGCCCTCCTCGATCGAGCTGTACACCGACCCGACCGGGGTCAACCTGTTTGCCGAGGCCACGATCGGGGCCGCTGCATCCGCGCACGCGGCCTGATCGGCTCATGGACTCAGCCAATCCCCGTTACCAGCAGCAGCTTTCGGACTTCCGGCTGTCGTACAGCAAGGCGGGTGCCGTCACGTCGATCGTTCTGGTGCTGGCCGGTGTCGGACTGGACCATTTTTCCTATCCGGACCGGCAACTGGAGTTCTTCCTGCTCAGGCTGGGGGTGTGCCTGCTGACGGTCGGCATCCTGCTGCTGTTGTTCACCCGCTTCGGACTCCGGCAGGTGCGGCTGCTCACCATGGTTTGGCTGCTGTTGCCGCAGGTCATGATCGCCTACATGATCTACCGCACCGACGGTGCCGAATCGATCTACTTCGTCGGCCTGCACCTGGCCATGTACGCGGTCGGCATCATCCTGCCGATCTCGATCTTTGAAGGCATTGGCTTCGGTGTCATCACGCTGGTGCTGTATGTCCTGGCCTGCGCAATGCATCCGTCCGGTTTCAGTGACAGCGGCAGGCTCTACACCAATGCGCTGTTCATCCTGTTCTCGGCCATCGCCAGCGCGGTCTGCACCTGGTACAACGAACGTGCGCGCGTCCGGCTGTTCTCGCTGCAGTTCGAGGTGTCCCAGAAGAACGACAAGCTGATCGAGATCAACAACACGCTGGCCGAGGTGAAGGGCCAGCTGGTGCAGCGCGAGAAGATGGCCGCCCTGGGCACGCTGTCGGCTGGCCTGCTGCACGAGCTGAACAACCCGGTCAACTACAGCCTGATGGCGATCAACATGGGCCTGTCCACGCCGTCAGCCGGCAAGGACGAACTCCTCAAGGAAAGCCTGAACGACGCGCGCGAGGGCATGGAGCGGGTGCAGAACATCGTCTCCGACCTCAAGACCTTCGCCTACCAGAAGCCGGGGGCCGACGTGCTGCGTCCCTTCCTGCTGGAGAAGGCGGTCCACTCCGCCCGCCGCCTGGCCGGTTTCGAGCTCAAGGGGGTGGCGGTGCAGGTGGACATGCCCCAGGACTCGCACGTGGTCGGCGAAGAACCGGCGATCATCGGCGTGATGATCAATCTGCTCAGCAATGCCGCCCATGCGCTGGCGAAGGCGCAGCGCGAGAAGCCCGAGATTGTGGTCAGCGCGGTGATCGAGGGCGATCGCATGCGGGTGCGTGTCAGGGACAACGGTCAGGGCATCGAGCCGGAGCACATCGACCGCGTCTTCGAACCCTTCTTCACCACCCGTGAAGTGGGATCCGGCCTCGGGCTGGGGCTGAGTGTGAGCTACGGCATCATCCAGCGGCACGGTGGCACCCTCGCGGTGGCCAGCGAGCCCGGGGTGTGGACCGAGTTCAGCTTCGATCTGGCGAGGCCGAAGACATGAACGCCTTGTCGGCCACGCTGCTGCCCGGCCTGCCGTTTGCCGTCCTCATGGTCGATGACGAGGCGCAGGCCTGCAAATGGTTCTCCCGCCTCTACGGTGACGAGTTCGTGGTCTGGACGGCCGGTGGTGTCGACGAGGCACTGGACATCCTGGCGCGGCGCTCGGCGGACGTCGGTGTGCTGCTGACCGACTTCCGCATGCCCCGGCGTGACGGGGTGGAGCTGCTCGGCCTGGTCCGGCGCGAGCACACCCATGTCGGGCGCCTGCTGGCGTCGGCCTACGCGGACAAAGCGGTGGCCATGTCCGCGGTCAACGAGGGGCAGGTCGAGCACATCCTCGAAAAGCCGCTGGACGAGGCCCTCACGCGGCAGGCTCTGCGCCGGTCCCTGGCCGGAAGCGTGCAGCGCGTGCAGGACAGCCTGCTGGCGGCGGATCGGGCCGTCGCCTTGCGCGAGACCCTGGGCTTTCTGGCCCATGAGGTGACGACGCCCCTGGCCACCGTCCGCGGATACCTGGGTGCGATCGGTCAGCGGCACCTGGCAGACGCCGAAGACGCCGTGGCCCGTTTTGCCCAGGAGCGGCCCGGGCAGGTGCTGGACATGATCGACGCAGCGCGGCGGCGCGCGGATTACGCCCAGTCCCTGGTCACCACCTTTTTGCACAGCGCACGCGATGCCTGCCTGCCCCGGGGAGCCGGCTCCATGATGGCCGGCGCGCTGCTGGACGCGGTGCTTCGGACCTATCCCTTCGAGGGGGATGAATCCCAATGGATCGTGCAGGACCGCAGCGCCGATTTCGAGCTGCCCGGCCGCCGTGATCTGCTCCATCTGGTGGTCTGCACCCTCGTCAAGAACGCATTGCAGGCAATGCACGCCCATCCCCCGACCGGCCCCCGGATCGGTCTCTCACTGGTACAGAAGGCGCCCCGGGCGGAAGATCGGCCCCTGCCCTGCCTGTCTGTCAGCGACAATGGCCCGGGCATAGACGCTACCGTCCTGTCCCGCCTGGGGCGGGAGCCCGTCACCACGCGCGGTGCCAGCGGTGGCACCGGCATGGGTCTGCTGTTCTGCCATCGGGTCATGGTGTCGCTCGGGGGCCGCCTGATGATCGAATCGTCGCCGGGAACCGGCACCACCATCATGTTGTTTTTTCCTGCGACCGTGGACGCACGGGAGTCACGGTCGCAGTCGCAGGAGTCGCCATGAAACCCGAAAAAATCCTTTACGTCGATGACGAGGCGATGGCGCTGAAGTACTTCGAACGCCTGGTCAGTCCCATCGCGCCCGTCATCACCGCCACTTCGGTCGAGGAGGGCAAGGCGGTGTTGCGCGAGCGGGCGGCCGAGATCGCCGTTCTGGTGACCGACCAGCGCATGCCCGGTGCCTACGGCAACGAGCTGCTGCGGCATGCCCGCATGTACCACCCGCACATCGTGCGCATGCTCACCACGGCCTATTCCGAACTGGGCGATGCCATCGAGGCGATCAACACCGGCGAAATCTTTCGCTACATCAGCAAGCCCTGGTCGCTGGAAGCCATGCGGGCCGACCTGCGCAACGCGCTGGAGCTGTCCTCGCTGCGCAGCGAGCGTGACGAACTGTTGCGCGACAAGCTGCTGGCCCAGCAGAACCAGTTGCTGGCCGCGAGGCTGGGCTCGCTGCTCATGATCTGTGCGGCGGTGCAGCCGGGTTCGCAGGAAACCGCCCTGCACCAGTTCGCGCAGGCGGCCCTGGTCTGCAAGAGCCGCGAACCCCAGCTGGACTGGCACCGCTGGGAGCACGCCGACCTGCTGCAGGCCGAAGCCCAGCGGGGGGTGGCGATTGCGGACCATGTCCGTCATTGGCTCAAGGCCTTCGGTCTGCGCAGCGACGACGGTCAGGCCCTGTCGGTGCTGGCGGCCGCCCTGCAGGCGGATCTCAAGGGATCCTCGGTCATCGTGCGTGATCCGGCCCTGTTCAATGGGCTGCTGACCGCACCGGCCGGTCAGGCGGTCACGGATGCCCAATGCGTCTGGCTGGCTTGGCTGCTCTGGCAGGAAGGATTTGCCCGAGTTGAACCGGAAGGCGACGCCTGGAAGGTCAGCATGGCCGCCGCCGGGGTGTTGCCCGGCGACTGGCTGGCCGATGCGATGGAGCGCCTGGGGCACCAGCCTGGCAAGGGCTGACTGCGCTGCCAGTGCCGGCTGACCCGCTTTTGGGTGCTCAGGCGAGCGAAATGCCCACCTCGATGTTGCCGCGCGTCGCGTTCGAGTAGGGGCAGACCTGGTGCGCGCGATCCAGGCCAGGCAGGCTGACCGACAGCCGGACGGCGATGCCGAAGCCGGCCGGAATCGGGCCGATGTCAACTTCCGCATCGATCGAGGCATCGGCCGGCACGGCCACCTTCTTCATGCCCGCCACATGCTTGAGCGCGCCCATGAAACAGGCCGAGTAGCCAGCCGCAAAAAGCTGCTCCGGGTTGGTGGCGGTGCCGGCCCCGCCCAGTTCCTTTGGCGGGGTCAGGCGCACGTCCAGCAGGCCATCATCACTGCGTGAGCTGCCTTCGCGGCCACCGGTGGTGTGCGCGCGGGCCGTGTAGAGAACCTTGTCGAGTCGGGTGGTCATGGGAAAGTCCTTTCTGGGGTGACGGCCGCCTGGCCGGCGGCTGGGGGAGGGAAAATCAGGTCATCAGGCGCTCACGCAGGCGCCGGATCTGGCCGGTGAGGGCGGCAACTTCGTCCACGTCGCACTGCACAGCCTGCAGGATGCAGCCCGGGATGCGGCTGGCAGGTGTCCTGAGCTGGCGCCCGCGGGCGGTCAGCCGGATCAGCACGCGACGTTCGTCCTTGGTGTCGCGCAGGCGGGTCAGCAGGTCCTGGGCTTCCATCCGCTTGAGCAGCGGGGTCAGGGTGCCCGAGTCCAGAAACAGGCGTTCGCCCAGCTCCGAGACCGATAGGCCATCGCGCTCCCACAGCACCAGCAGCGTCAGGTACTGGGGATAGGTCAGGCCCAGTTCGTCGAGCAGGGGCTTGTACAGGCGCGTCATGGCCAGCGATGCCGAGTGCAGGGCAAAGCACAGCTGGTGATCCAGTTTGAGCAGGGCGTCGGACGGCGTCTTCATGCCTGTAGTATGTCGCGCAATTAAATTGTGCGCAATTTGATTGCGGATAACCACCTCCTGATGGGGGACTTCCGCCTCAGACCACCAGTGCGGGGGCCTGCATGGCTTCGATCTGCTCGTGCAGCATGTCGACCTGCCCCTGCCAGTAGTCGCGTGTGCCGAACCACGGAAAACTGACCGGAAATGCCGGATCGTCCCAGCGCCGGGCCAGCCATGCGCTGTAGTGGATCAATCGCAGGGTGCGCAGCGGCTCGATCAGGGCCAGTTCACGCCGGTCGAACGGACGGAACTGCTCGTAGCCGTCAAGCAGCGCCGACAGCTGCCGGGTCTGCTGGCGCCGATCGCCCGAGAGCAGCATCCACAGGTCCTGTACGGCCGGGCCGCTGCGCGCATCGTCGAGGTCGACGAAGTGGGGTCCGCCGCCGGGCAGGTCGACCGGTGTCCAGAGGATGTTGCCCGGATGGCAGTCGCCATGCAGGCGCAGGTCTGAGGCCGAAGTGCCATTGAGGGCGGGGTGGCGGGCCACCAGGGCCAGGGCTTCGTCGCAGGTCGCACCCCAGGCGCGTTCGGCCTCAGGCGCGATGGCGCCGCTCCGCAGCAGCTCGTCGCGTGCCGCCTGGCCGAAGCTGGCGAGGTCCAGTGCCGGCCGGTGGCTGAATGTTCGCAGCTCGCCCACGCTGTGCAGGCGAGCCAGGAAGCGGCCGATCCACTCGAGCACCTCGAAATCGTCCAGCTCGGGGCGTCGTCCGCCGCGCCGGGGGCTGACCGAAAAATGAAAGCCCGCGTGTTCGTGCAGGGTCCGGCCGCCGATGGACAGCGGTGCCACCACGGGCACTTCAGCGGTCACCAGTTCGGACGCAAACGCATGTTCTTCCAGGATCTGGGGCACGCTCCAGCGCCCTGGGCGGTAGAACTTCAGAACCAGCTGGGTGTGCCCCTCCAGGGGTTCTTCCAGACCGACCTGGTAGACCCGGTTCTCGAAGCTGTTGAGCGAACTCAGGCGGCCATCGCCCCAGAGTTCCAGCGACTCCAGTGCATCCTGGACCAGGTCCGGGGTGAGGCGCGCATAGGGGTGCAGATCGGCAGGGTCGTCGGATGGCATGCCCGATTGTCGTCCCATCGACATGGGGTTACGTATCATCGACCCATGCGTCCGAATCCGTCCCGTCAAAAAAGTGCGCCGACCCTGCAGGATCAATTGCCCGAACTGCGCGAAGGCCAGTCGGTGGAACTGCTCAAGGAGCTGCACATCCTCACCCGCGAAGGCCGGCTCAACCAGGACACCCGGCGCAAGCTCAAGCAGGTCAACCACCTGGTGCAATTCATCGAACCGTTGCTGCAGCAGGTGCTCGACGACCGCGGTGACGTGACGCTGGCCGACCACGGTGCGGGCAAGTCCTACCTGGGCTTCATCCTGTACGACCTGTTCTTCAGGCCCATGGGGACCGGCACGGTCTGGGGAATCGAGGTCCGCAATGAGTTGGTGGACCGTTCACGAGCGCTGGCGCAGCGGCTGGGCTTTGACCGCATGCATTTTCTGGCCTGTTCGGTGCAGCAGGCGCTGAACCACCCGGACCTGCCACCGGCCATCGATGTGGTGACCGCCCTGCATGCCTGCGACACGGCCACCGATGACGCGATCGATTTCGGCCTGGCCAGGCAGGCACGCTTCATGGTGCTGGTGCCCTGCTGCCAGGCCGAAGTGGCGTCGGTGTTGCGGCGTCACAAGGCGCTGAGCCTGTCGCGCACGCCGCTGGCCGAGATATGGCGTCACCCGCTGCACACCCGCGAGTTCGGCAGCCAGATCACCAATGTGCTGCGTTGCCTGCGGCTGGAGGCCCATGGCTATGAGGTGACGGTGACCGAGCTGGTGGGTTGGGAACACTCGATGAAGAACGAGCTGATCCTGGCCCGTAGAATGGCACCCCCTCGCCCGAAAGCGCAAGAGCAGGCCGCCGCGCGCCTGCGCGAGATGCTGCAGGAATTGCACCTGCCTGAACTTGCTGCCCGTTTTGCGGTCTGACCAAAGGACGCCGTCTGCACCGCCAGACGCCAGGACCACAAGAGAACGGGTGCCCGGTCGTGACGACCCGATGCGCGCCAGACCGGCCGGTCTGACCGCCACTGCCCATACTGGAGACCCCGCATGGTGACCGATTTCAGCTTTCTGCTTCAATCCATGGCCTGGCCGCTGGTGCTGCTGCTGGCCTGGTTTGTCGGCGAGCGCCTGCACGAACTCTGGCTGATTCCCCGCGTCTCGAGCTATGTGGCCGTGGGGTTGCTGGGTGGCCTGGTCAACCTGCCAGGGCTGACGGTTGCGGTGCCGGGACTGCCCTTCCTGGCCAACGTGGCGCTGTCGCTGGTGCTGTTTGAACTGGGCTACCGCATCAACCTGCGCTGGTTCCGCCACAACCCCTGGGTGGCCGTGATCGGGGTGGTGGAATCCTTCGTCACCTTCGGACTGATCTACGTGGTCTGTGACCACTTCGGACTGGCGCAGGACGTCTCGCTCATCATCGCGGCACTGTCCATTTCCGCTTCGCCGGCCGGCATCGTGCGCGTCGCCAACGAGTTGCGCAGCGCCGGCCAGGTGTCCGAACGCGTCCTGCACCTGTGTGCCATCAACTGCATGCTGTCGGTGCTGGCGCTCAAGCTGGTGGTCGGTTACTGGCACCTGAACACCTCGGGGGACCTGATACTGGCCGCGTTCGGCAGCATCCATGTGCTCTTCACCTCGGTGGGTGTGGGTGTGCTGCTGGGCGTGGTCGTTCCGCTGCTGCTGCGACAGCGGGCCACCCGCGAACGTGGCGTGACCGTGGTGTTTGCGCTGTCGGTGGTTCTGCTCACGACCATGGCCTACGGACTGAAGCTGTCACCGCTGCTGGCTGCGCTGACCTTTGGCGTCGTGGCCCGTGGCCGCCGCATCCATCTGACCAATGCCCAGCGCGATTTCGGCACCGCCGGTGACCTGCTGTCCTTGTTCCTGTTCGTCTACATCGCCTCGCTGCTCAACTGGGGCGACGTCGCCATGGGCGTGGTGCTCGGCGTGGTCCTGATCGCGGTGCGGACCCTGTCCAAGGTGGCCTGCAACGTGGCGGCCGCGCGCCTGTCCGGCATCACCGAACGCAAAGGCCTGCTGACCGGGCTGGCGCTCACGCCCATGTCGGCCTTTGCCATCCTGCTGCTGGAGCAGAGCCGTCTGTACGGATTCGACCCGGCGGTGCAGGTG
>JALOSN010000170.1 GCA_025458415.1 Hydrogenophaga sp. | reverse complement strand
CTGGTCAGTGGCGTCGACGAACCCCGCCTGAGCGCGCCCTGATTGCCCTCGATCCATGTCCTACATCCTTGACGCACTCAAACGGGCCGACGCCGAGCGAGAACGCGGCCAGGTGCCCGGCCTGCACAGCCAGAGCCGCCCGGTGGCCTCACCGCTGCCGTCCGAGCTCCTGCTCGTGGCCGCCGCCACCTGGTGGTGGCTCTCGCCCCCGCAAGCGGCGCCCGTGCAGGCCAGCGCCGTTTCCATGCCCGTCCCCCCGCCCGGGCCACAGCCGGTTCCGCCCGAGACCGCTCAGGCCGCGCCCTTGCCCCAGCCCACCGGACCGGCCCTGCCCATCCTGGCGCCCGAGCCCGTGGTCGCGCGTCCAGCGCCCGAAGCCGCACCCGCCGTGGCCAGAGCGGGTTCTGCAGCGCCGGGCCCGGCCACCCCCACCGCTGCCAACGCATCGCCCACGGGGCCGGTCACCGCACCGGCCAACGACAACGTGCGCAGCTTCGCCGAACTCCCGCCCGAGGTTCGCGCCCAGTTGCCGCAGGTGAACGTGTCGGGCTCCACCTACTCCAGCAACCCGAGCCACCGCATGCTGATCGTCAACGGCAAAGTGCTGCAAGAAGGCGAGGACATCGCGCCCGGTCTCAAGCTGGAGACCATTGGTCCGGGCAAGGCGGTGCTCAACCACAATGGCACGCGTTACAGCATCGGGTTCTGACCCAGACCATGTACACCGCGTACTTCGGGCTGCGACAAGCGCCCTTCTCGATCGCCCCGGACCCGCGCTACCTCTACATGAGCCAGCGCCACCGCGAAGCACTGGCCCACCTGGTGTACGGGCTGCAGGCGGGCGGCGGTTTCGTGCTGCTCACCGGAGAGATCGGCAGCGGCAAGACCACCATCTGCCGCAGCCTGCTGGAGCAGACGCCAGCCGATTGCCAGATCGCCTACATCTTCAACCCCAAACTCTCGGCGGTGGAGCTGCTGCAGTCGGTTTGTGAAGAGTTCCGCATCCCGCTGCCCGCCGAGCCGCATACGGTCAAGTCGCTGCTCGGTCCTCTGAATGCCTTTTTGCTGCAGGCACATGCGGCCGGGCGCAACAGCGTGCTGGTCATCGACGAGGCCCAGAACCTTTCGGCCGACGTGCTGGAACAGCTGCGCCTGCTGACCAACCTGGAAACCAGCGAGCGCAAGTTGCTGCAGATCATCCTGATCGGCCAGCCCGAACTGCGACTGCTGCTGGAGCGGCCCGAGCTGGAACAGCTCGCGCAACGGTTGATCGCGCGCTACCACCTGGATGCGCTGGACGCCACCGAAACACGCCATTACATCCACCACCGACTGACCGTGGCCGGCCTGCACGGCCCGCTGCCTTTCACCGACCACGCCGTGCAGCGGGTGCATGCGCTGGCCTGCGGCATACCGCGGCGCATCAATCTGCTGTGCGACCGCGCCCTGCTGGGAGCTTACGCGCGACGACAGCGGCAGGTCGACGGGGTGCTGGTGAATCTCGCGGCCGAAGAGGTGCTGGGTCGCTCTCAAGCCAAGCCATGGCGCAAACCGCCCGCACGGGCTTTGGCTGGGCTGGGCATCGTGGCCGTCGGCGTGGCAGCCTGGATGTTCACACTCGACCAGCCAGCACGAGACCCGACACCCACACTGCCCCAGCAGACACCGAGCGTTGACGACGGCAAACCCGCCGCAGCCCTGCCCGCCGTCACGCCGTCCGCCACACCCCTGGGCAAGCCGCCCGCTGCGCCCTCAGAAGCGCCCTCGGCGTCACCCCCTTTGGCGTCGCTGCCGGCCAACCAGAACACGGTCTGGCAGGCCCTGGGCGTGCACTGGGGCATGCGCCTGCCCGGGCGCGACATCTGCGAGGCGGCGCTGTCCGAAGGCGTGCAGTGCTTCCGGACCACCCAGCTCACACTGAACGGTCTGCGCCAGCTGGATCGGCCGGGCTTGCTGCTCCTTAGCGAAAACGGCGTGTCCCGCTGGGTGCTGGCCGAATCGCTGCAGGACGAGTTGCTCCACGTGCGCGTCGGGGCGCGCCAATGGACGCTGCCCCTGAACACCCTGCCTGAGCGCTGGCGCGGCGAGTACGCGACCTTCTGGCGCCTCCCGCCGGGACAGGTGGCCCGTGTCTTCGTCGCTTCTGCGTCAGACCCGGCGGGTCGATGGCTGTCCGCTCAGCTGGACCAGCTGTTGCCCGGCACGCCCACAAGCCAAGACCTCACCAGCCGGGTGCGCGCCTTCCAGCAGCGGCATGGGCTGCACGGCGATGGCAAGGCTCTGCCGTCCACCTTCTTGCTGGTCAACCGCCTGGCCGGTGTGGACGAGCCCCGGCTGATGACCCACACACCACGCTGAGCAGCACCCGCCATCAAGCACCATGTCCCTGATCCTCGACGCCCTTCGACAAGCCGAAACCGAGCGCGGCACCGGCTCGGCGCCCGATCTGTTCGCGCCGGTGCCGCCCACGGCGCACACGGCCCCTGAAGCCACCCCGCCACGGCTGCGGTGGGCTTGGCCAGCCATCGCCTTGCTGCTGGCCGCTGCTTTGCTCTGGGCCCTCTGGCGCCCTCAAGTGCCCGGGGGCCGAAGCGCCTCCCGGACGGCTCCGCCCAGCTCGGTACCGACCGCCCCTCCAACCCCCGAAGCCGTCACACGCTCTGACCTGCCCCAGGCCATCACGGGCGCCGCCACTGGGTCGGCGGGTGGTGCTCTGTTCCGGCCTGCCCCCTCGCCACCGGTGCCACCCGCCGCGTCCACCGCGCG
Source organism: Hydrogenophaga sp. (assembly GCA_025458415.1). Taxonomy (GTDB): domain Bacteria; phylum Pseudomonadota; class Gammaproteobacteria; order Burkholderiales; family Burkholderiaceae_C; genus Hydrogenophaga. Next base: position 1,714 of record JALOSN010000170.1, on the reverse strand, counting down.
GATCGCACCAAACGCCGCGACCGGCGTGCCGCCCATCGCCCCGCAGCCGGCCACGCCACTGGACGACATCGGCGCGGCCCAGCGAGCGGGTTTGCCACCTCTGCAGATCACCGGTCACACCTATTCGGACAACCCGACCCTGCGCATGCTGATGATCGACGGGCACATGGTGGTCGAAGGACAGGCGCTGGCACCAGGCTTGCGGCTGGAACGCATCGGCCCGCACCAGGCCATCTTCAACCACCGAGGCACCCGTTTCAGCGTGGGGTACTGATGCGCAGTCACGATCCGATTCTGCGCGCGCGTGGCCTGGGTTTCAGTTGGCCGACGCATCGCCTGTTCCACAACCTGGACCTGGACATCCCACCCGGTGTGAGCCTGGTCACGGGCGACGACGGATGCGGCAAAAGCAGCCTGTTGCGCCTGTTGGCCGGCGAACTCGCCGCCGCAGCCGGCACGCTCAGTGTGCAGGGTGTCCGGCTAGATGCCCCGACCGATGGATACCGCCAACAGGTGTTCTGGATCGATCCGCAGACCGAGGCTCACGACGCGATCAGCGCTTCTGCCTTCTTCGAATCCCTGCCGCGGACGCACCCGCTCTTCAGCGCTGAAGTGGTGGCCGATCTGGTGGACGCCTTCGCGCTCACCCCACACCTGCACAAGCCGCTGTACATGCTCTCCACCGGCAGCAAACGCAAGGTCTGGCTCACGGCGGCCTTCGCCGCGGGCGCACCGGTGACGCTGATCGACCAGCCTTTCGCGGCGCTCGACGCGCCGTCGATGCGCCTGGTTGGCGAGTTGCTGCAGGAAGCCGCCGGGCACCCCAGCCGCGCCTGGGTGATCGCCGACCACGAGCCGCCGGCCGGTCTGGCCCTGGCGAGCGTCATCCGTCTCTGACGCAACCACCCCACTGCCGACCAGCCCCGAACCATGAAGTACCTGAGCGCCTACCCCGAAACCCTGCAGAGCCAGGCCCAGACCCTGCTGGAGCAAGGCCGGCTGGGCGAGCTGCTGCAGCGCAAGTACCCCGGCGCGCACACCATCCGCACCGACCGCGCCCTGTTCGACCATGTGCAAGCGCTCAAGGCCCGTTACCTGCGCACTGCAGAGCCGCTGAGCAAGGTGTGTTTCGACAGCAAACTGCATGTGATCCACCACGCCCTGGGCACACACACCACCATTTCACGCGTGCAGGGCAACCAGCTCAAGGCCAAACGCGAGATCCGTATCGCCACCGTGTTCAAGGAAGTGCCGCTCGATTTCCTCAACATGATCGCGGTACACGAGCTGGCGCACATCCGGCACACCGCGCACGACAAGGCCTTCTACCAGCTCTGCCACCACATGCTGCCCGACTACCACCAGGTGGAGCTGGACGTGCGGCTCTACCTCACGCTGCTGGAAGCCAGCGGTCCGCTGGCCTGGGATTGAGGCCTATCGGCCGCCCAGCCCCATCGAGCGCGAGATCACCTCTTTCATGATCTCGTTGGTGCCGCCGTAAATGCGCTGCACCCGCGCGTCGGCATAGGCGCGGGTGATCGGGTACTCCCACATGTAGCCGTAGCCGCCGAACAACTGCACGCACTCGTCCATCACCTTGCACTGCAGGTCGGAACACCAGTACTTGGCCATGCTGGCGGTGGCGGTGTCGAGCTTGTCCTGGCACACCAGCTCGCAGCATTTGTCCACGAACACCTGCGCCACCTGCACCTCG
>JALOSN010000169.1 GCA_025458415.1 Hydrogenophaga sp. | reverse complement strand
GCCGAAGAAGGCCGATGCTGTCGGCGAGGCCCAGGCCAGCAAGCGCTTTCCGGTCGAACCCGAAGAGAACCTGCTGTACTTCATCGAGAAGCACGCCCCGCTGCTCGAACCCTGGCAGCGCGAGATCGTGCGCATCGTCCGCAAGATCGCCCAGTACTTCTACCCGCAGCGCCAGAGCCAGGTCATGAACGAGGGCTGGGCCACCTTCTGGCACCACCGGCTGCTCAACGAGATGTACGACAACGGCTTCCTGCACGACGGGCTGATGCTGGAGTGCCTGGCCTCGCACACCAACGTGATCTACCAGCCGCAGGTCGGACAACGCGGCTACCGGGGCTTCAACCCCTATGCCCTGGGCTTCGCCATGTACACGGACATCCAGCGCATCTGCGAACACCCGACCGACGAAGACCGCCACTGGTTTCCCGATCTGGCCGGCACACCCTGGCTGCCGGCGCTGGACCACGCCATGCGCAACTACAAGGACGAGAGCTTCATCGGCCAATACCTCAGTCCCAGGCTGATGCGCGAGTTTCGCATGTTCGCCATCCGCGACGACGAACAGGCGCCAGACCTGCTGGTCAGCGCCATCCACGACGAGGACGGCTACCGCCGACTGCGCGAAAGCCTGGCCCGCCAGTACGATCTGGGCGCACGCGAGCCCAATGTCCAGGTCTGGAACGTGAACCTGCGCGGCGACCGCTCACTGACCCTGCGCCACCAGCGTGACAACAACCGCCCGCTCGGCGACAGCGCCGCCGAGATCGTGCGCCATGCGGCGCGGCTGTGGGGCTTCACCGTCCGGCTGGAAAGTGTGGATGCTGCCGGGACGGTGCGCCAGCAGTGGTCCGTCACCCCGGAAACCGCCCACTGACGCGGTTCAGAGCCAGTGCAGCAGCGCACCGGCCACCGCCGGCAGGGCGACGGCGCTGAACAGGGCCGACAGGCCCATGGCCAGGCCGGCAAAAGCCCCCATCTCCTCGCTGACCTGGAAGGCCCGTGCGGTTCCGATGCCATGCGCCGCCGTGCCCAGTGCAAAACCGCGCACCGCCGGGTCGGTGATGCGCAAGGCGTCGAACAGGTATCGGGCGGTGGCTGCCCCCAGGATGCCGGTGCTCACCACCAGCACCGCCGTCAGCGAGGGCAGACCCCCGATCTGCTCGGCAATGCCCATGGCCACCGGTGTGGTGACCGACTTGGGCGCCAGCGAGGCCAGCGTGGCTTTGGAGGCGCCCAGCAGCCAGCCGATGCCGATGGCGCTGACCGTGGCCGCCAGTGTGCCGGCCACCAGTGCACCCAGCAGGGGGAGCCACAGGCGTTTGAGGCGCGGCAGCTGCTCCAGCAGTGGCACGGCCAGCGCCACCGTGGCCGGCCCGAGCAGGAAGTGAACGAACTGCGCGCCCTCGAAATAGGTGGCATAGGGTGTGTTCGTGACCCACAACAACAGACCCAGCCCCGTCACCGCGATGGCCACCGGGTTGGCCAGCGGGTGAAAGCCACTGCGCCGATAGAGCACGAAGGCGCCCTGGTACACCAGCAAGGTCAGCGTCAGGCCCAGCAGTGGCGTGGCCGACAGGTAGACCCAGACATCGGCCAACCGCCCGGTCGCCGCGTCCGGCACAGGCAGGCCCGGGTTCATGGCCGGTCCTCGGGGGGCGGTGCTGCCTGCGTCAGGCGCATCAGCCACTGCAGGGTGAGCGCGGTCACCACCAGCCCGACCCAGGTCGACAGCACCAGGGCGACACCGATGGCCAGCGCCTCTTCCCCGATGCGATTCAGGTGCAGCATGACGCCGACGCCGGCCGGCACAAACAGCAGGGACAGGTGTTGCAGCAGGGTCTGGGCCGTCGGCCGGACCATGGCCAGCACCGCCGGGCGCCAGGCCAGCAGCGGCAGCAGCAGGGCCAGACCCAGCACCGGGCCGGGCACCGGCAGGCCCAGCGTGCGCACCAGCGCCTCGCCCAGCAACTGGAACACCAGCAGGGTGGCCAGTGCAGCGATCAAGACGTCAGGCCGCGGGTGCCAGCAGCTCGTCCAGCAGCTCGACCCAGTGCTGCACCGGCGTCTTCGTGCCGCTCTGCAGGTGGGTGATGCAGCCGATGTTGGCGCTGGTGATCACCGCCGGCTGCAACTGCGCCAGGTGCCCCAGCTTGCGGTCGCGCAGCTGGTAGGCCAGTTCGGGGTTGAGCACCGAGTAGGTACCGGCCGAGCCGCAGCACAGGTGCGACTCGTTGCGCGCCACCACCACGGTCAGGCCAAGGGCGGCCAGCTGCGTCTCGACCCCGCCCTTGAGTTTCTGGCCATGCTGCAGGGTGCAGGGCGGGTGGAAGGCCACCACCCGCTTTGCGTCCGGCTGTTGCGCCAGCTTCGGCCGCAGCACCGGCACCAGTGCGGGCAGCAGTTCGCTCAGGTCCTGGGTCAGTTCGCTGATGCGGGCCGCCCGGGCGGCGTAGGCCGGGTCGTCGGCCAGGATGTGACCGTACTCCTTGACCGTGACGCCACATCCGGAGGCGTTCATCACGATGGCTTCGACGCCCTGCTCGACGTGCGGCCACCAGGCGTCGATGTTGGCGCGCATGTGGGCCTTGCCGCCGTCCTGGTCGTTCAGGTGGAACTTCACTGCTCCGCAGCAGCCGGCCTCGGGCGCCACCACGGTCTGGATGCCGGCGGCGTCCAGCACGCGTGCGGTGGCGGTGTTGATGTTGGGCATCATGGCCGGCTGCACGCAGCCGGCCAGCATCAGCACCTTGCGCGCGTGCGTGGCGGTCGGCCAGCGACCGGCGTTCTGCCGGGCCGGCACCTTGTTCTTCAGGGTCTCGGGCATCAGGCCGCGCACCAGCTGGCCCAGCTTCATGGCCGGGCCGAAAGCGGGCGAGGTCAGGCCCTCCTTGAGCAGCCAGCGCACCGCCTTTTCGGTGGCCGGGCGCGGCACCTTGGCGTCGACGATCTTGCGGCCGATGTCCACCAGGTGACCGTAATCGACGCCGCTGGGGCAGGTGCTTTCGCAGTTGCGGCAGGTCAGGCAGCGGTCCAGGTGCAGCTGGGTCTTGCGCGTCGGCTGAGCGCCTTCCAGCACCTGCTTCATCAGGTAAATGCGGCCACGCGGGCCATCGAGCTCGTCGCCCAGCAGCTGGTAGGTCGGGCAGGTGGCGGTGCAGAAACCGCAGTGCACGCACTTGCGCAGGATGGCCTCGGCGGCCTGTCCGTCGGGCGTGCCCTGGAATTCGGGAGCGAGGTGGGTCTGCATGGGGTTCAGGCCGTCGTAGGGAAGGCAAAGACCCCGGCAGGGTCGAATGCGGAACGCAGCCGCTGGGAGATGGTCCGGATGGCCGCCGATTCGGCATCGAAACGGGCGACCCCGCCGGCGCCGGAGACCGGTGCACGGAACAGGCTGGCGTGGCCCTGCGCCGCGGCGGTGGCCGCGCGGATGCGGCTGGCCTCGGTCACCGGCGCCCAGAGCCAGCGCTGCGCCCCCTGCCATTCGACCATCTGTGGCCAGGGCAGGTCCAGCACGGGCGCGGTCTGCGGCACCGACAGGCGCCACAGGCCCAGGTCGGGCGCGGGCGCCCTGAAGAACGGCAGCGCCTGCTCGCGGCAGGCCGCCCAGTCGGCGCCGGCCTGCGCGTTGTCCATGCGCTGGCCCCCTGGCAGTTCGCGCAGCATACGTTCACAGGCCGCTTCCACCGCCGCCACCGCTCCGCGCAGGCGCACGAACAGCCGTTCGGGCGCATCCGGGGCGGTCGTGTCGCGCACCCAGCAGGAGGCGTTCAGCGGCAGCGGCTGGCCGCCCCAGCGGTGCAGCTGCTCCAGCGCGTCATGCTGGCCCAGGCGGAACACCAGGGTCGCTTCGGCCGGCGCCACCGGCAGCACCTTGAGGCTGACCTCGGCCAGCACACCGAGCTGGCCACGACTGCCCGCCATCAGGCGGCTGATGTCGTACCCGGCCACGTTCTTCATGACCTGGCCGCCAAAGGTCAGCAAGTCGCCCTGGCCGTTGATGATCTGGACACCCAGCACATAGTCGCGCACGCCGCCGGCGGTGGCGCGCGCCGGACCGGCCAGACCGGCCGCCACCATGCCGCCGACCGTGGCGCCTGGTGCGAAATGCGGCGGTTCGAAGGGCAGGCACTGGCCGGCGTCGGCCAGCGCGGCTTCCAGTTCGACCAGCGGCGTTCCCGCCCGGGCGGTGATGACCAGTTCGGTGGGTTCGTGGCTGACGATGCCGGCCCAGCCGGTGGTCGACAAGGGCGCCGACGTGCCGCTTTCGTCGAGAAAAGCCTTGGTGCCGCCGCCGGTGATGCGCAGCGGCCGACGGTCGGCG
>JALOSN010000168.1 GCA_025458415.1 Hydrogenophaga sp. | reverse complement strand
AGGCATACGACATAAACATCATAGACAAGACAACATACCACTGCTCATACAAACTCGCCATCGTCGACGCCTGCCTGTCCAGCGCAGGCAAGGCACGCGGCGTGGCCACGGTCAGACGTTCGGTGACGGATGAAGAGCTTCAGCAGCTGCACGCCGCCGGTGTGCGTGGCGTGCGTTTCAACTTCGTCAAGCGCCTGGTCGACTTCACGCCCAAAGACGAGCTTCTCGAGATCGCCGGTCGCATCAAGCAGCTGGGCTGGCATGTGGTCATCTACTTCGAGGCGGTGGACCTGCCCGAACTGTGGGACTTCTTCACCGCACTGCCGACCACGGTGGTGGTGGATCACATGGGCCGCCCCGACGTGAGCAAGCCCATTGACGGGCCGGAGTTCGCGCTGTTCCTCAAATTCATGCGCGAGCACCCCAACGTGTGGAGCAAGGTCAGCTGCCCCGAGCGGCTGTCGGTCATCGGCCCGAAGGCGCTGGGCGGCGAGCAGGCGGCCTACCAGGACGTGGTGCCGTTCGCCCGCCGGGTAGTGGAGGAATTCCCCGACCGCGTGCTCTGGGGCACCGACTGGCCGCACCCGAACCTGAAAGACCACATGCCCGACGACGGCCTGCTGGTGGACTTCATCCCGCAGATCGCGCCCACCACAGATCTTCAGAAGAAGTTGCTCGTCGACAACCCAATGCGTCTCTACTGGCCCGAGGAGGTCTGACATGGCTCTCGACAAACCCTACAAAGACGTTCCCGGTACCATCATCTTCGATGCCGAGCAGAGCCGCAAAGGCTACTGGCTCAACCAGTTCTGCATGAGCCTGATGAAGGCCGAGAACCGGGACCGGTTCAAGGCCGACGAGCGCGCCTACCTCGACGAATGGCCGATGACCGAAGAGCAGAAGCAGGCCGTGCTGGCGCGCGACCTCAACTGGTGCATGCGCACCGGCGGCAACATCTACTTCCTGGCCAAGATCGGCGCCACCGACGGCAAGAGTTTCCAGCAGATGGCTGGGTCCATGACCGGCATGACCGAGCAGGAATACCGCGACATGATGATCAAGGGCGGTCGCCGTGTCGAGGGCAACCGCTACATCGGCGAGGACGGCGACGCACAGGCTCACCGCCAGCCCCAAGGCGCCGCAGGAAGGAAGGCTTGACCATGGCAAGAATCACCGCATCCGTTTTCACCTCGCACGTGCCTGCCATTGGCGCGGCCATGGACCTGCACAAGACGCATGAGGACTACTGGAAGCCCGTGTTCGCGGGTTACGAGTACTCCAGACAGTGGATGAAGGACAACAGGCCCGACGTCATCTTCCTGGTCTACAACGACCATGCCACGGCCTTCAGCCTGGAGATGATTCCGACCTTCGCCATTGGCACGGCGGCCGAGTTCACCCCGGCCGACGAAGGCTGGGGGCCGCGTCCGGTGCCCAAGGTCATCGGCCACCCTGAACTGGCCTCGCACATTGCCCAGAGTGTCATTCAGCAGGACTTCGACCTCACCATCGTCAACAAAATGGACGTGGACCATGGCCTGACCGTGCCACTGTCGCTGATGTGTGGCGAGCTGGACCCGACAAAGGACGCCTGGCCCTGTCCGGTGATCCCGTTTGCGGTCAATGTGGTGCAGTACCCGGTGCCCTCGGGCAGGCGCTGCTTCATGCTCGGCCAGGCCATCCGCAAGGCGGTCGAGAGCTTCGATGAAGACCTGAACGTGCACATCTGGGGCACGGGTGGCATGAGCCACCAGCTGCAGGGCGCACGCGCCGGCCTGATCAACCGCGAGTGGGACAACGCCTGGCTCGACCAGATGATCAACGACCCGGTGGGCTGCGCCAACACGCCGCACATCGACTATGTGCGCGAGGCCGGCAGTGAAGGCATCGAGCTGGTCATGTGGCTGATCGCGCGTGGCGCCATGGCCGACGTGAACGACGGCAAGGTCACCGGTCCGCGGCCCACCGTCAAGCACCGCTTCTATCATGTGCCCGCGTCCAACACGGCGGTGGGCCACCTCATTCTGGAGAACACCTGACATGACCATCAAAGTCGCTCTCGCCGGCGCCGGCGCCTTCGGCATCAAGCACCTGGACGGCATCAAGAACATCCCCGATGTCGAAGTGGTGTCGCTGATCAGCCGCGACCTGGCCAAGACCCGGGAGGTGGCCGACCAATACGGCATCCGCCACGTCACCACCGATCTGGCCGACAGCCTGGCCATCAAGGAGGTGGACGCTGTCATCCTCTGCACGCCCACGCAGATGCACGGTGCGGCCACACCCGCCGTTTCAACCCCAGCCACCAGTTCGTGCACAAGAAGATTCAGGCTGGCGAGTTCAACATCCAGCAGATGGACGTGCAGACCTACTTTTTCCGCCGCACCAACATGAACGCCCTGGGCCAGCCGCGCAGCTGGACCGACCACCTGCTGTGGCACCACGCCGCCCACACGGTGGACCTGTTCGCCTACCAGGCTGGCAGCCCGATCGTGAAGGCCAACGCCATCCAGGGACCGATCCATCCGAACCTCGGCATTGCCATGGACATGAGCATCCAGCTCAAGGCCGCCAACGGCGCCATCTGCACGCTGAGCCTGTCCTTCAACAACGAAGGTCCGCTGGGCACCTTCTTCCGCTACATCGGCGACACCGCGACCTACATCGCGCGCTACGACGACCTGTTCAACGGCAAGGACGAAAAAATCGACGTGTCCAAGGTCGATGTGTCCATGAACGGCATCGAGCTGCAGGACCGCGAGTTCTTCGCCGCCATCCGCGAAGGCCGCGAGCCCAACGCCAGCGTGGCCCAGGTGCTGCCGTGCTACCAGGTGCTCCATGCCCTTGAGCAGCAGCTGAACGCCTGATTGCCTATCATCCGTTCCCGCGGCCCCATGCCATCGGCTGGGGCCTTTGTCGTTTCAGGAGAGACCGCATGCAACAACGCCAACTCGGACCTTTCAGCGTCAGCGCCATCGGCCTGGGCTGCATGAACATCTGCCACGCCTACGGCGCGCCCGCGTCGGAGGCCGAAGCGGAGCGCCTGCTGCTGGCCGCGCTGGACGCGGGCGTCACCCACTTCGACACCGCCGCCCTGTACGGCTTTGGCGTCAGCGAAACCCTGGTCGGCAAGTTCCTGTCGAAACACCGCGCGCAGTTCACCCTGGCCAGCAAGTGCGGCATGACCGGCGTGCCCAACGCGGACGGCGTGAAGGTGCGCGTGATCGACGGCCGCCCGGCCACGATCAAGGCCACCTGCGAGGAGGCCCTGCAGCGTCTGCGGACCGAGGTCATCGACCTCTATTACCTGCACCGCTGGGACAAGCAGGTGCCCATCGAAGACAGCGTGGGCGCGCTGGCCGACCTGGTGCGCGTGGGCAAGATCCGCAGCATTGGCCTGTCCGAGGTCTCGGCCACCACCCTGCGCAAGGCGCACGCGGTGCACCCCATTACCGCGCTGCAGACCGAGTATTCGCTCTGGACCCGCAACCCCGAGATTGCGGTGTTGCAGGCCTGCCGAGAGCTGGGCGTGAGCTTCGTCGCCTTCAGCCCGGTGGCCCGCGGCTTTCTGTGTGGCCCCATGGACGTGACCACGCTGGACGCCAAGGACATCCGCCGCACCATGCCGCGTTTCTTGCCCGAGAACTACGCGAAGAACGCGGCCCTGCTGCGGTCGGCTGCACCCCGTCTCAGCTCGCCATCGCCTGGCTGCTGCACCAGGGTGACGACATCCTGCCCATCCCCGGCACGCGCAGCGTCGAGCACCTGCAAGACGACCTGGGCGCGGCCGATGTGACGCTGTCGGCCGATGTGATCGCGCGCCTGAACATCCTGATCAACCAGCACACCGTACACGGCGACCGCTACAACGACCAGGCCAACCGCGAAGTGGATACCGAGGTATTCTGACGGCTCGCGCAGGGCTGCCCCCGCACCATAGAAACTGGACCATGGCAATCGACACCTGGCTCATCTACTTGGTGGCCGCCATCGGCCTGTCGCTCTCGCCCGGGCCCAACGGCCTGCTGGCGCTGACCCACGGCGCCTTGCACGGGCGGCGGCGCACGCTGTTCACCATTGCCGGCGGGGCCATCGGTTTCGTCGCGGTGATCGGCCTGTCGATGTTCGGCATCGGCGCGCTGCTCAAGACCTCGCTGGTGTGGCTGACCGTCATGAAGTGGGTGGGCGGTGCCTACCTGGTGTGGCTGGGCATTCAGGTCTGGCGTTCGCCGCCGGTGGGCGTGGGCCTCAATGCCGCGGCCGGGCAACGCAGCAACGCCTCGCTGTTTCGCCAGGGCCTGTTGTCGGCGGTGACGAACCCCAAGGCGGTGCTGTTCTTTGCCGCATTCCTGCCGCAGTTCATCGACCCGGCGCGCAGCCTGTTTCAGCAGTTCCTCATCATGGCCGGCACCTTCGGCTGGTCGAGGTGATCACCGAGTGGCTGATCGCCAGCCTGGCGCACCGCGTGCGCCACTGGCTGCAGCGGGTGGGCCGCCGCTTCAACCAGGTGTGCGGCGGCATCTTCGTGGCCATCGGCGTGGCCTTGCCGCTGCGCGCCTGACGACCCGGCGATTTCAGCGCGCCTTCAGGAAGTCGCCGACTTCGAGCAGGATCAGTTCGTTGTCGTCGGCCTGGTTGGGTTCGCGGCTGCTGGAGAACGGCAGGTTGTTGTCGTTGCCGACCACGATGTGCGTCGCGTCGAAGCGGTCCACGTTCTCGATGGTGAAGAACGGGAAGGTCAGAACGCCGTTGGTCAGCGGCTTCCTGGCGAGGCGGTTCGGATCGGCAATCGCCATCAGGTCGACATAGCCGATCTTGCGCAGCGCACCGTTCGCATTGGAGTCGTTCAGATCGACCTTGTAGACGCGCTTGAATTTCGCCAGATCGTGAAAACAATCGGCGCGGCGCTGGCCTTCGGGGCAGGCCTTGTCGGCCGTGCCTTCGCCGTTGTCGCGTTCGATGATCAGGCCCTCGGTGGGGCTGATCATGTTGAAGTCGCCGATGGCGTGGTGGTTGGCTTCGAGCATGTACTTCCAGTGGCGGCCGGTCCATTGTTCGGCTTTCACGTCGAACTCCAGCACACGCAGGTACTGTTTGCCGTCGATCTGCTCGGGCGCTTTGGTGGTCTCGTCCCACAGCGCGCCTTCGAGCAGCGCGTAAAGCTTGCTGCCGTCGGGCGAAGAGGCCAGCCCTTCATAGCCCTTGGAACGGCGCGACTGGAACCTCAGCTCTCCGTTGGGCGCACCCGGCGTCACCACCGACGGGTGGTCGGGCGAGACGATGGTCTTGCCGTCCACCTTCGTGTCGATGACGGCCCGTACCCGGCCCTTCAGGTCGGCCTTGATGAGGTACGGGCCAAACTCGTCGCCGATCCAGAAGTGCCCGCCGGCGATCTGAAAACCCTCCAGATCAAAGTCGGAACCGGTGAGGTAGCGCTTGGCTGAGCCTTCGTGGACGATGCGGAACGGGACCTTTTTTTCGGGGTCGTGGAGGAACACGGTTTGCAAGCGCTTGAATTCGCCGCTCTTGAAGTCCACCGCGTACCGGTTGAGGAAGAGCATGAAGTCCGGTGAATTGGCCTTTGAGCCGGCGCCGTTGTCGGTCAGCAGCCAGTAGCTGCCATCGTCCATGCGCTTGATGCCGGAGAAACCTTGTACCGGTTGGCCTTTGAACGGCAAAGACACACCGGTGGGCCGGCCGGCCGATCGGCCTTCGACCGAGCCGATCGCTTCGATGCGCTGGCCGGTGGTGAACTTGCCGCTGACATGCAGGTCGGCCGGCGCGTCCTCCGGGGCGGCGATGAAGGTGTTGGCGGGCAGCACGGCGTGGCCCGCGAGCGTGGCGGGGTAGGCGGTCTGGGCATGGGCACTGCAGGCACTGATGGCCAGGGCGATGGCGGCGGCGAGGCCGATGGAGGGGCGTTGCATGGGGTTTCTCGTCGTGGTGACCTGCCACATGGTGCTGGCGGGCTGTGACGTCCCCATGAACGCCTCCTGAAAATGCCGTGACGGTGGGCTGAAACATTCCGAAAAAAACCGAGACCGTCCTGCAAACACCGCGGGGGCTCGCGTCGGCACCATGACGGTCATGTTCAACACCCTTCCTGAAAGGAACACCGTCATGAAACCCTGGATCAAGCGCACCCTGATTGCCGTCACCGGCGCCACCCTCGTCCTGGGCGGCCTGAGCGCCTGCGGCCACCGCGGCGAACACCATGAGCGCGGCTGGAGCGAAGAGCGGATCACCGAGGTTCGTGGCAAGGCCATCGAGCGCGTCAGCAGCAAGCTTGAGCTCAATGCCGAACAGAAGCAGAAGCTGGGTCTCCTGGCCGACGAGATGCTGGCGGCCCGCAAAGCGGTCAAGGGTGACAGTGCCCAGCCCCGCGAGGAGCTCAAGGCCCTGATCGCCGGCGAGAAATTCGACCGCAGCAAGGCCCAGCAACTGATGGAGCAGAAGACGCAGGCTGTGCAGGGCAGTTCGCCCAAGGTCATCGAGGCCATGGCCAACTTCTACGACAGCCTGACGCCGGCCCAGCAGGCCCAGGTGCGTGAGCTCATGGACAAGCGCCGCGGCTGGCGCCGGGGCTGAGCCGGGTTCGGGTTCGCTCTCACCTGCGAGGACACCATGCCGGCAGTCGACCCATCGAGCCGCGTCCTGACCCAGGTGGCCCGCCGACACGGCGCCTGCCTGCTGGGGAACTGTGGCGAACCGCACGAAGAAGTGCTCGCCATGTTGTGGGGTCCGCGATTCGACCGACAACACGCACTCGGCCTGTGGGCTTCGGCCCATCGCCGGCAGCCGGTCGATAGCCTGCCGGTGCTGCCAGACCTGCTGGAGGCTGCGGACCGGTTCGACCGGCTTCCGGCGGCCGCCCAGCACCGGCTGCGGCGGCTGGTGATCCGGCACCGTGGCATGGCCTGTGCCACACCGGTGTGACAATCAGCCCATGCCCCGCATCCTGCTCATCGACGACGACGAACAGCTCGGCCCGCCGCTGGCCACCTATTTCCGGCGCTACGAGCTGGAGCTGGTGCAGGCCACGCGGCCGAGCCAAGGTCTTGCGCAGCTTCGCGAGGGCGGGTTCGACGTCGCCATTCTCGACGTCATGCTGCCCGAAATGGATGGTTTCGAGCTGTGCCGGACCATCCGCAAGGACAACGACATCCCCATCGTCATGCTCACCGCGCGCGGTGACGTGATGGACCGCGTGGTGGGCCTGGAGCTGGGCGCCGACGATTACCTGCCCAAGCCCTTCGAGCCGCGCGAGCTGGTGGCCCGTGTGCAGACCCTGCTGCGCCGCCGCAACGGCAGTGTGCGCACCGGCGTCGCTGCCGCACCGGCAGACCCGGGCCTTCTGAGCTTCGAGGGTCTGCTCATCGACCCGGCCCGGCGCAGCGTGCAGCGCCAGGGCCAGGAGGTCGAGCTGACCGGCACCGAGTTTGAATTGCTGTACCTGCTGGCGCGCGAGCCGGGCCGGGTGTTCAGCCGCGACGACATCCTCAACCGGCTGCGCGGCCACGAAGCCGACCTCTACACCCGGGCGGTGGACATCGTGGTCAGCCGCCTGCGCAAGAAGCTGGAGCCGCTGGACTGCATCAAGACTTTGCGCAACGCCGGCTACTCGCTGGCCCTGCGGCGCGTCCAGCCATGACCGAGGCCAGATCCACCCCTGCCGGTCTGTTTGCCCGCCTGTTGCCCGGGCGATCCATCAAGCGGCGCATGGTGCTGGTGTTCCTGTTGCTGGCGGTTGCGCTGGCCGGTGTGTTCATCGTGGGGGCACAGCGTGCCTTCACCCTGGGCTGGCGTGAGGCGGCACGCCCGGTGCTCATGGACTACATCGACCGGCTGGCGGCCGACGTGGTGGTGCCGGTCGCGGGACCGCCCAGTGTCGAGCGCGCCCAGGCTCTGGTGCAGCGCCTGCCCCTGACAGTGCGCATCGAGGGGCCGACCGTGAACTGGTTGTCGCACCCCGACCAGGCCGGTCCCGACCGGGCAGGGCAGCGGCGCGCCCGGGAGCGGGGCTGGGACCAGGAGCAATGGGGCGGGGACAAGGACTGGGAGCGCATGCTTCAGCGGCGCACAGCCGACGGCCATGTGATCACGTTCGGGCTGAACGAAGCGGCGTTCGAGCGTCGACAACGCCATTTCGGTGTGGCGCTCGTGGCCTTGCTGCTGATCACCCTGTCGGCCTACCTGTATGTCCGACACCTGTTGCGGCCGCTGGACGACATCCGCGCCGGTGCCCGGCGCTTCGGCGCCGGCGAGTTTGGCCAGCCCATCCCGGTGCGTCACCCTGGCCGCCCCGACGAGCTGGGCCAGCTGGCCGTCACGGTCAACACCATGGGTAACGACATCCATGAGATGCTGGAAGCCAAGCGGGCATTGTTGCTGGCCATCAGCCACGAACTGCGAAGCCCCATCACGCGGGCGCGTCTGCATGCCGAGCTGCTGCCGGAGCAAGGCGAAGCCGCCGCCCAGCGGCAGGCCCTGCTGGGTGACCTGCAGGAAATGGCCAACCTGGTGAGCGACCTGCTGGAGAGCGAACGGCTGTCCGGCAACCACGCGGTACTGCACCGCGAGCCGGTGGACCTGCCCGCCCTGGCGCGTGAGGTGCTTCAGGAGCTCACCGCCCGCCATGCGCGGGCGGTGGACATCGTGTTGCATGCCGAGGGCGACCGCGGGCGGTGGACATCGTGTTGCATGCCGAGGGCGACCTGGCAGCCGTCCATGCCGACCGCGCCCGCCTGCGGCTGCTGTTGCGCAACCTGCTGGACAATGCCTTGCGCCATGGCGGCGAAGTCCCGCAGGCACCGGAACTGAAGCTGGTGCGAACAGCGAACGGCGTGCGCATCGAAGTCCGCGACCATGGACCGGGCGTCCCCGACGCGCAACTGGCCCAGCTGGCGCAGGCCTTCTACCGCCCCGACAGCGCCCGCACCCGTGCTGCCGGCGGCGTGGGGCTGGGCCTGTACCTGTGTCGCCTGGTGACCCAGGCCCACGGGGGGCGGCTGGTGCTGAGCAACGCCGGGCCGGGGTTGCGGGTGCAAGCGGAACTACCAAAGGGTTGACCGGCATCAGGCCGTTTTTGGCTGTCCTGTGTCATGCTGGAAGCATGAACCTTGGCCATTCACCCAACGCTGACCTGCCCGGCTATGCCACCGCTCCCACCCGATTCCTGTTCTTCACGGGCAAGGGCGGGGTGGGCAAGACGTCCTTGTCCACGGCCACCGCCATCGCACTGGCCGATCAGGGCCTGAAGGTGTTGCTCGTCAGCACCGACGCGGCGTCCAACCTGGACGAGATGCTGGGTGTGCCGCTGTCCAACCACCCGGTCCCTGTCAACGGCGTACCCGGGCTGGAGATGCTCAACATCGATCCCGATGCCGCGGCCGAGGCCTATCGCCAGCGTGTCCTGGCCCAGATGGACGACGGCGCATCCGAAGCCGAGCGCCAGACGGTGCGAGAGCAGCTTTCGGGCGCCTGCACCACTGAAATTGCTGCCTTCGACGAATTCGCCGCGCTGCTCGCCGGTGAGGGGGACGGGGCTGCCGGACGCCATGACCACGTGGTGTTCGATACGGCACCCACCGGGCACACCCTGCGCCTGCTGAGCCTGCCCAAGGCGTGGACCGGTTTCCTGGCAGGCAACGACCGCGGTGCCTCGTGTCTGGGGCCCCATTCCGGACTGAAGATGCAGGAGGCGCGCTTCAACGCGGCACTGGGCGCGCTGGGCAATCCCTCTTTGACCACGGTGGTGCTGGTCACGCGCCCCGACCCACGCCCCATGCGTGAGGCCGCGCGGACCTCCGACGAGTTGCGCCAACTGGGCCTGGCGAACCAGCGGCTGGCCATCAACGGGGTGTTCCATGCCCGCAGCGACGATGACCCGGTGGCCCGTGCCATCGAGGCCCTGGGCAGGCAGGCCCTGGACGACATGCCCGACGCACTGGTACGCCTGCCCCGCGACGAAGTTCCGCTGCGGGCCTTCGATACCGTGGGCCTGCCCGCCTTGCGGGCGCTTTTCGGGGGAAGTCTGACCGCAGACGCGCCAGCGGGACAAGCCACGACCAGCCCGACCGACCCATTGCCTGCCGAGTCCCTGGCCCGTCTGGCCGATGAACTGGCCATGGCGGGGCACGGCCTGATCATGGTCATGGGCAAGGGCGGTGTGGGCAAGACCACGATCGCTGCGGCCCTGGCGGTCGGCCTGGTGCAACGAGGCCATAGCGTGCACCTGACCACCACCGACCCGGCCGCCCATGTCGCCGACACGCTCGGCGGCAGCCTGCCAGGCCTCAAAGTGGGCCGCATCGACCCCAAGGCCGAAACCGAAGCCTACATCGCCAAGATCATGGCCAGCCGCGGCAAAGAGCTGGATGAGCAAGGTCGGGCCCTGCTGCTTGAAGACCTGCAGTCCCCCTGCACCGAAGAGGTGGCGGTGTTCCACGCGTTCAGCCGGGTGGTCAACGAGGCACGCACCGCCTTCGTGGTGCTGGACACCGCGCCCACCGGCCACAGCCTGCTGCTGATGGACGCCACCGGCGCCTACCACCGCCAGATGACCCGCCAGTACGAAGGCAGCACCAGCGCCAGGCACATCATCACGCCGCTGATGCGCCTGCAGGATCCGGACACGACCAAGGTCCTGATCGTCACCCTCCCCGAAGTGACGCCGGTCAGTCAGGCAGCGGCCCTGCAGGACGACTTGCGCCGGGCGAAGATCGAGCCGTGGGCCTGGGTGATCAACAAGAGCATTGCCGCCAGTGGGACCACAGACCCGCTGCTGCAGGCCCGCCTGGGCGGCGAACACCGGCAGGCGGTCCGCATTGCCGGCGGACTCGCCAGCCGGACCTTCGTGCTGCCCTGGCTACCCGAGCCACCGGTCGGTGTGCAGGCCCTCGGAAGGCTGGTGGCGCGCTGATCAGTCCAGCGCTGCGTCCAGCGTGGCCCGGACCCGGGCCCGCTCGCGATGCAGCATGGTCACGCCAGCCATCACGATCAGCCCGATCCCGATCCAGGCCAGCGGGTTGGGCAGCTCACCCCAGACCACAAAGCCCAGCAGCAGTGCGAACAGCAGGCCGCTGTAACGGAACAGTCCGACGACGCTCATGTCACCGGCCCGCATGCTCAGGGTCAGCAACTGGTGGGCGCAGCCCAGGCAGGCGCCGGCCACGATCAGCAGGGTCCAGTGCCTGCCATCGGGCGCAACCCAGATGCCGGTCGACCAGGTCCAGCCGGCGGATGCCAGCGTCACTGTAGCGACCGTGAACAGGGTGATGAGCAGCGAAGGCACCTGCGGCGGGACCAGGCGCGTCGAGAGGTCCCGGCCGGCCTGCAGCACGGTGGCGCCCAGGCACAGCAGGGCAAACGCGTTGAAACCTTCGGTGGCCGGTTGCACCACCAGCAGTACGCCGGCAAACCCGATCCCGATGAGCCACCAGCGCAGCCGTTCAATCTGTTCGTTCAGCAGCGTACGCGCCATCAGGGCCAGGAACAGGGGCGAGGCCAGCACGATGGCGGTGGCCACGCCCAGGGGCAGATGGAACAGGGCGGTCAGGTAGGCGAAAGTGGCCACCGTGTCGAGTGCCGCCCGGGCCCAGACGGCGCGGGACCTGAGGGCCTGCATCGGGTGCCACTGCCCCATGAGCAGCGTGGCCGCCAGCAGAAGCGACGTGGTCACCAGTCCGCGCAGGAAGATCAGTTGGGCGGTGGGCACCTGGTCACTGGCCAGCTTGACGAGTGCATCATTGACCACAAAAAAGGCCATGGCGGCGATCATGGTCAGGATGCCGCGGCGATTGGCAGGGGTCACGGGGCAGGGGCACGTTGACGGCTTCCTTCGGCGCCAGGGGTGGCAAACTCAGAAAGCCGATGGGTGTGAGCAGAACGGATCGAAACCACCATTCTGGTCCCTTGGCCCGTCCTGTTCAGCGCGCGGCC
>JALOSN010000167.1 GCA_025458415.1 Hydrogenophaga sp. | reverse complement strand
GCCAAGCGCATGGGCAAACCGCGCGTGATCGCCGAGACCGGTGCCGGCCAGCACGGCGTGGCCACCGCCACCATCTGCGCCCGCTACGGCCTCGAATGTGTGGTCTATATGGGCAGCGAGGACGTCAAGCGCCAGAGCTACATGGGCAGCGAAGACGTCAAGCGCCAGAGCCCCAACGTCTACCGCATGAAGCTGCTGGGCGCGACCGTGGTGCCCGTGGAATCGGGCAGCAAGACACTCAAGGACGCGCTCAACGAGGCCATGCGCGACTGGGTCGCCAACGTGGACAACACCTTCTACATCATCGGCACCGTGGCCGGTCCGCACCCCTACCCGATGATGGTGCGCGACTTCCAGAGCGTGATCGGCAACGAATGCCTGGTGCAGATGCCGCAGATGCTCATGGAAGCCGGCTGCAAGGGCGAGCAGCCCGACGCCGTGGTGGCCTGCGTGGGTGGCGGCAGCAACGCCATGGGCATCTTCTACCCCTACATCGACCACACCGGTACGCGCCTGATCGGTGTGGAGGCGGCCGGTGAAGGCCTGGACAGCGGCAAGCATTCGGCCTCGCTGCAGAAGGGCAGCCCCGGCGTGCTGCACGGCAACCGCACCTACGTGCTGCAGGACGACAACGGCCAGGTCACCGAAACGCACAGCGTCAGCGCCGGTCTGGACTACCCTGGCGTCGGTCCCGAGCACGCGTTTCTGAAGGACATCGGTCGCGCCGAGTACGTCGGCATCACCGACACCGAGGCGCTGGAGGCCTTTCACTACCTCTGCCGCACCGAGGGCATCATCCCCGCGCTCGAATCCAGCCACGCCGTGGCCTATGCCATGAAGCTGGCCAAGACGATGAAGCCCACGCAGTCGGTGCTGGTCAACCTCTCGGGCCGCGGCGACAAGGACATCGGCACCGTGGCCGACCTGTCCAAGGCCGACTTCTACTGCCGCCCCAGCTGCCGCGGTCAGGCCGTCAAGGGCGGCACCGAATCCGTTGTGAAGGTCTCCAAATGAGCCGCATTGAATCCACGCTGAAGGCCTTGCGTGCCGACAACCGCAAGGCGCTGATCCCCTTCGTCACCGCCGGCTTCCCCTACGCCGACATCACCCCGAAACTGATGCACGGCATGGTCGAGGGCGGTGCCGACATCATCGAACTGGGCGTCCCGTTTTCCGACCCGTCGGCCGACGGCCCGGTGATCCAGAAGGCCGGTGACCGCGCGCTGGCGTTGGGCATCGGTCTGGTACAGGTGATCGCCATGGTGCGCGAGTTCCGCAAGGACAACGACACCACGCCCGTCGTGCTGATGGGCTACGCCAACCCGATCGAGCGCTACGACCAGAAGCACGGTGCGGGCAGCTTCGTGCGCGACGCGTCGGCCGCCGGGGTGGACGGTGTGCTGGTGGTGGACTACCCGCCCGAAGAATGCGAAGACTTCGCCGCCGCGCTGCGCGCCGCGAACATGGACCTGATCTTCCTTCTCGCGCCCACCTCCACCGACGAGCGCATGGCGCAGGTGGCGCGCGTGGCCAGTGGCTACGTCTATTACGTCTCGCTCAAGGGCGTGACCGGCGCCGGCACGCTGGACGTGGGCCAGGTCGAGGCCATGCTGCCGCGCATCCGCGCGCACGTGAGCATCCCCGTCGGCGTGGGCTTTGGCATTCGCGACGCGGAGACCGCCAAAGCCATCGGCAAGACGGCCGACGCCGTCGTCATCGGCAGCAAGATCATCCAGCTGATCGAGGACGAACCGTTCGAGAAGGTCATTCCGGTGGCCACCCAGTTCTTGCGCGGGGTCCGAAAGGCACTGGATGCCTGAACAGGCCTCCATCTGTCACTCCACCCCCCGACCGTGGTCTAATTCACGGTCGTTTAGGAGATAGCACCGATGTCCTGGCTTGAGAAACTGCTCCCGCCCAAGATCACGCCCACCGACCCGGCCGAACGCCGCAGTGTGCCCGAGGGCCTGTG
Source organism: Hydrogenophaga sp. (assembly GCA_025458415.1). GTDB lineage: Bacteria > Pseudomonadota > Gammaproteobacteria > Burkholderiales > Burkholderiaceae_C > Hydrogenophaga. Next base: position 2,662 of record JALOSN010000167.1, on the reverse strand, counting down.
GATCAAGTGCCCCAGTTGCGAAGCGGTGCTCTACCGCAACGACCTGGAGAAAAACCAGAATGTCTGCCCGCACTGCAGCCACCACCACCGCATCGGCGCACGCGCGCGGCTGAACGGGTTCCTGGACGCCGAAGGGCGCTATGAGATTGCGCAGGAAGTGCTGCCGGTCGACGCGCTGAAGTTCAAGGACAGCCGCAAGTACCCCGAGCGCCTGCGTGAGGCCCTGGACACCACGGGCGAGACCGACGCGCTGATCGTCATGGGCGGATCGGTCTGCAGCATCAGCCTGGTTGTCGCCTGTTTCGAGTTCGACTTCATGGGCGGTTCGATGGGGTCGGTGGTGGGCGAACGCTTCGTGCGGGGTGTCGAAGAGGCCATCGCCCAGAAAGTCCCCTTCGTCTGCTTCACCGCCACCGGCGGGGCCCGCATGCAGGAAGGGCTGCTGTCACTCATGCAGATGGCCAAGACCAATGCCGCCCTCACCCGCCTGGCCAAGAAAGGGCTGCCGTACATCAGCGTGCTGACCGACCCGACGATGGGCGGTGTAAGCGCCGGCTTCGCCTTCATGGGTGATGTGGTGATCGCCGAGCCCAAGGCGCTGATCGGGTTTGCCGGCCCACGTGTGATCGAGAACACGGTGCGCGTGAAGCTGCCCGAGGGCTTCCAGCGCGCCGAGTTCCTGCAGACCAAGGGCGCAGTCGACTTCATCTGCGATCGCCGTGAGTTGCGCAGCAACGTGGCCAACATCCTGGCCATGCTGCAGCGCCAGAGCGCAGACGCCGTGGTCAGCGACTGAGGCGCACGGCCCCCCCGGACCGAGAAAGGGCGCTGTTGCGCCCTTTTGTCTGGCATCGATCAGAGCTCGCGCAAGGCGTCGTGGCTGGCCTCGATGGCGGTCATGCGGGCCCGCTCGGCCGGTCCGGCCAGTTCCAGTACACGCGAGGCCAGCAGGTGGCACAGTCCGGTCACCGCCACATGGTCGTCCAGGGGCGTGTCCGAGTCGCAGGCGCAGTACAGGTGCCAGCTCAGGCCGCTCTGGCGCGGCACCTGCTCGTCCGAGATGTAGAGGACCCGGTGGCCGGCGTGCACCAGCTGGGCCAGCAGGGTGCCGAGGGCCAGCGGACGGCGACGCACGGCAAAAACCACGACGACATCCCCGGTGGTCACACTGGCCAGCGTCTGCCCCAGGGTGTCGCCGGCGTGCGGTGCCAGGTGGACATCCTCCTTGATCTGGAACAGCTGCCACCGGAAATAGCTGGCAAAGGACTGGCTCGAACGCAGCCCGAGCACCCAGATTTTGCGTGCCGCCAGCAAGGCACGCGCGATCTGGTCCACACCCTCGGCGTCCAGCCGTGCAAAGCTTCGCTTCAGGTTGTCCTGGCTGCGTGCCAGTCGGGTGGCGAACGGGCTCTCGGCGGCCGGACTGCGACTGGCCCGCAGCAGCGGGGAGCCGGCCCCTCGTTCCTCGCGAACCTGCAGCCGGGCCTCCTCGTAATGACGGTAGCCCAGGCGCTTGATGAAGCGGGTGACCGTGGCGTTGGAGACCCCGGCCAGCGACGCCAGCTCGCTGGCAGCGTAGCTGGCCAGATCGCCCGGGAAGTCGAGCACGAACTCGGCGAGCTGGCGTTCCATGGGATGGAAGGTGCCCAGGTTCTGGCGCACGCGGGACAGGAACGAGGTCGTGTGTGGATCGGACATGGGGGGTGGATCGGCAGGCATCTGTACCGGCCATTGTCCCCGACCCGGTTCAGTCGGCCATGGCAAGCGCCCGGCCGGCGCGAGCGCAGGCCAGGCGCACCGCCGCTCCGACCGGGTCCACCACGCGAACATGAAGTCGCCTGGCAATGCCCTGCGCCGCGCTGGCCAGAGGGCCACCACCGATGACAATCGACTGCGCTCCGTCCAGGGCAATCGCGTCCTGGCAGGCCTTCAGCAGCGCGGCAGCCAGATCCTCGGGCCTGGCCATCAACCCATGCAGCGGGCCTTGCGTGTAGCGAACCGCAGCCAGTTGTGACGGCGCCGCATGGGCATGCGCAGCGGCTACCAGGCTCTGGTGCAGTCCGGGCGTGACCGTGACAATGGCGTAGCGCAGCCCACCCCGCGCCGCCTCGGCAATGCCGGCCTCGCCCAAGCCGGTCACCGGCACGCCCAGACTGTCGTGCAGCGCGGCCACACCGGGGTCACCGAAGCCGGCCACGATGATCGCATCAAAGCCCTCGGCCACCAGCGCCGGTGCCGCTGCCTCGACCACGCAGGCCGCTTGCGCCAGCGCCTGCGGGTCGGCAATGAGCTCCGGCCCTTCGCCCACCGTGCGCCCTTCGATCTGCACGCCCGCAGGGACCACCCGACACGCGCTGGCCATCATGGTGGCCGTGGCGTCGGTGCTGGTGTTGGGGTTGAGCAGCGCAATGCGGTAGGGACGCCCGCTGACATCGCGGCTCATCAAGCCCTGGACCTTCGCCTTGCGGTCTGCCATGCAGTTCAGTCCATCGAGATGCCGGAGAAGTCGAGGAACCAGTTCTGCGCCGGGACGAAGCCCTTCACCTTGCGTGACATGGCGCGCGGCGCCATGTCGTGGGCGACAAACAGGAACAGGGCATCGTTGACGTACTTCTCGTGGGCCTTCTGGATCAGCGCGAGCTGGGCTGCTGGGTCGAACTCG
>JALOSN010000166.1 GCA_025458415.1 Hydrogenophaga sp. | reverse complement strand
CCCTGCAGGACGAAGAGGTTGAAACCCACGGGCGGTGTGATCTGGGCCATCTCCACCACGATCACCACAAAGATGCCGAACCAGATCAGGTCGATACCGGCGGCGGCCACGGTGGGCAGGATCACGCCCATGGTCAGCACGATCATGGAGATGCCGTCCAGGAAGCAGCCCAGGATCATGTAGAACAGGGCCAGTGCAATGATCAGCACCACGGGCGACAGGTTCAGGCTGGTGACCCATTCGGCCAGGTGGCGCGGCAGGCCGATGTAACCCATGGACAGGGTCAGGAAGGCGGCACCGGCCAGGATAAGGGCGATCATGCAGTACAGGCGTGTGGCCCCGATCAGCGCATCGAGGAATGTTCGTACACTGAGTGAGCCCTGTACTGCGGACAGGATGAGCGCACCCACCACGCCGATCGCGGCGGCCTCGGTCGCGGTGGCCACACCGGTGTAGATGGAGCCGATCACCCCGCCGATCAGGCCGACGACCGGGAGCAGGTGCCGCGATTCGTAGATCTTGCGGCCGAATGTGGCGGCCGCCTCGGCCCGCGGCACCTTGGACGGGTTGAGCAGCGCCCAGACCATGAGGTAGCCGCTGAACAGGGCGGCCAGCATGATGCCCGGCAGCACACCGGCCATGAACAGCTTGGCAATCGATACCTCGGCAGCCACGCCGTAGACGATCATGATGATGGACGGAGGAATGAGCAGGCCCAGGGTGCTGGCGCCACCGAGCGATCCGACGATCTTGTCCATCGGGTAGCCGCGCTGGCTCAGCTCGGGCATGCTCATCTTGCCCACGGTGGCACAGGTGGCTGCCGACGAGCCCGATACCGCCGCGAAGATGGTGCAGCCCAGGATGTTGGTATGCAGCAGGCGGCCCGGAAGTGCATTGACCCAGGGAGCCAGACCACGGAACATGCTTTCCGACAACTTGGTCCGGAACAGGATCTCGCCCATCCAGACGAAAAGGGGCAGGGCGGTCAGTGTCCAGCTGCTGGACGCTCCCCAGATGGTCAGGGCCATGGCGTCGCCAGCCGGGCGCGACGAGAACAGCTGCATGCCGATCCAGGCCACACCGGCCAGCGTCAGGCCGATCCAGACACCGCTGCCCAGCAGGGCAAACAGCGAGATCACGAGCATCGAGGTGATCCAGAAGTCACTCATGGTGGGCCTCCCCGCCGCGATGGACGCGGCGCCCCAGCAGCTCCAGCACCCATTCGTCCAGCAGGGCCACCAGCAGGATGGTGGTGCCTATGCCCATGACGACCTGGGGTATCCAGAGTGGAGTTGCATCAGCGGAGGTCGAGATGTCGTGGAACTGGTGAGATTGCCACACCAGACGCCACGCATAGAAGGCCAGCACGCCCGACAGCAGCACCGACACGCTCAGTGCCCACAGCTCCATGCCCCGTCGCGCCGTGCCAGTGAACCGGCCGATGAGCAGCGTCACACGGATGTGCTCACCATGCTTGAGCGTGTGGGCCAGCGCCAGGAAACCCGCGCCGGCCATGGCATAGCCGGCGTACGCGTCGGTTCCCGGCACATAGAAGTTCATGAGTCGTGAGACGATGGTCAACAGCACCATGCACAGCACGCCCACCATGCACAGGGCGGCCATCCAGGCGGCCCCCGTGTAGAGCCAGTCCAGGGTTTTTCGAAGCATAGGAGGGTGTGATGTCGATGAGCGACCGTACGGCACGGTCAGGGCGATGCCGGCTGGCATGCCCTGACCGGAGCCAGGTGCACGGCTTGGGTGGACCTTACTTGCGGAAGGCGTCCAGCAGGGCCTGGCCCTCCGGCCCCGCCTTGTCCAGCCATTCCTTGATCATGGTTTCACCGACCTTGCGCATGTCGGCCTTCAGTGCGTCGGATGGCGGAGCCACGTTGACGCCGTTGGCCTTGAGCGTATTGAGGCTGTCCACGTTGACTTTTCTGGAGGCGTCCCAGCCGCGCTTCTCGGCGTCGGCAGCCGCCTTCAGCACCGCATCCTGGGTGGCCTTGTCGAGAGCGTCGAAGGCGCGCTTGTTCACGATGACCGCATTCTTGGGCAGCCAGGCCTGGGTGTCGTAGTAGAACTTCAGGTGCTCGTAGGTCTTGGTGTCGACCCCGGTGGACCCGGAAGACATGTAGGACTCGACAACGCCGGTCGCCATGGCCTGGCTCAGCTCGGCCGCCTGCACCGTGACTGGCTGGGCACCGACCAGCTCGGCGATGCGCGAGGTGGCCGGGCTGTAGGCGCGCCATTTCACGCCGCGCAGGTCGGCTGCTGCGTTGATGGGCTTCTTGGCATAGATGCCCTGCGGGGGCCAGGCCACCGCATACAACAGCATCATGCCCTGCTCGGCCAGCTTTTTCTGCAGAAACGGCTTCTGGGCCTGGTACAGCTTCATCGACTCGTCGTAGCTGGTGGCCAGGAAGGGCAGGCCGTCGGCGCCGAACAGCTGCCATTCGTTCTGGAAGTTCACGAGCAGGATCTCGCCGATCTGTGCCTGCCCGCCCTGCACGGCGCGCTTGATTTCGGGTGCCTTGAACAGCGAGGCACCCGCATGCACGGTGATGTTCAGCTTGCCTGCAGAGCCCTTGGCCACGTCTTCCGCAAATTGCGTGAGGTTGACCGAATGGAAGTTGGTGGCCGGGTAGGCGGCCGGCAGGTCCCATTTGGTCTGGGCCATGGCGGGCAGGCTCAGGGCCACGGCGGTGGCGGCCATAGAGAGGCTGAAGATGCGACGTTTCATGTGGACGACTCCATTGGGTTGAAGGACTCGGGTGTGACGCCGGGCAGGCGGCCGGTCGACACACACCCGGGCGAATGGCATTCTCGCGGTACGCTGGCAGAGTGTGATCGGTGTTTTCCCTTAATGTCAATAAAACGTTGGTAAATCGTCATCAAGATGAATACACTGCGCACCAGTTCGGACATCTTCGGGAGCTTCAGAACACCATGGCCAAACCGAAAGCAAGCAACAAGCCAGGCGCGGGCGCCAGCGGGCATCCCATCGTCTCATCCGCCCATCTGGTTTCCCCGCGCAGCGCGGAGATGAGCGAGTTCGAGTTCGGCCTGATCGTGGCGGGCAACGCCTTCCATCGCTGGATCATCCACTGCATGAGCGCGGCTGGGCTGAAGGACCTGACGGCGCTGGATGTGCTGGTGCTGCACCATGTCACGCACCGCGCCCGCGACAAGCGCCTCTCGGACATCGCGTTCATCATGAACGTGGAAGACACCCACCTCATCAACTACTCGCTCAAGAAGCTGCAGGGCCTGGGCGTGGTGGTCTCCAGCAAGAACGGCAAGGAAGTCACCTACGCCCCCACCGAGGCCGGCAAGGCCTTCGTGGACCGCTACCGCGACATCCGGGAGTCCTGCCTCATCGACGCTCTCAAGGCGGACGATGCCCTCAACCACGACATCGGACAGCTTGCGCGACTGCTGCGTGTGCTCTCCGGCATCTATGACCAGGCGGCCCGCTCGGCCGCGTCCATGTGAACACAGGCAACAGCATGAACCAGGCAGATCCCCCCCGCTGGCAGTTCTGGATCGACCGCGGCGGCACTTTCACCGACATCGTGGGCCGCAGACCCGATGGCACGCTGGTCACCCACAAGCTGCTGTCCGAGAACCCCGAGCACTACCGCGATGCGGCGGTGGCGGGCATCCGGCACCTGCTGGGGCTGGCGAACGGCGAGCCGATCTCTCCGGACCAGGTCGAGTGCGTCAAGATGGGGACCACCGTGGCCACCAATGCGCTGCTGGAGCGCAAGGGCGAGCCCACCCTGCTGGTGACCACACGTGGATTTCGCGACGCCCTTCGGATCGCCTACCAGAACCGGCCCCGCCTGTTTGACCGCCACATTGTGCTGCCCGAGCTGCTGTACAGCCGTGTGGTCGAGGCCCAGGAGCGCATGGACCCCCACGGTGCACAGTTGCAGGCGCTGGACGAAGCGCACCTTCGCGAGCGTCTTTGGGCTGCCTTTGACGCCGGTCTGCGCAGCGTGGCCATCGTCTTCATGCACGCCTGGCGTTACCCGAAACACGAGCAGGCAGCGGCGCGCATCGCGCGTGAGGTTGGCTTCACCCAGGTCAGCACTTCGCACGAGACCAGCCCGATGATGAAGTTCGTCAGCAGAGGGGATACCACGGTGGTGGATGCCTACCTATCGCCCATCCTGCGCCGCTATGTCGAGCAGGTGGCGGCCGAGATGCCTGGCGTGAAACTGTTCTTCATGCAGTCTTCCGGCGGCCTGACCGACGCCAGGGTGTTCCAGGGCAAGGACGCGATCCTGTCGGGCCCGGCCGGCGGCATCGTCGGCATGGCGCGCACCGCGGGCCTGGCCGGTCACGACAAGGTGATCGGTTTCGACATGGGGGGAAC
>JALOSN010000165.1 GCA_025458415.1 Hydrogenophaga sp. | reverse complement strand
GCTACCCAGATCATGCTGAAGATCCACCTTGAAGGAAAAGGGGTGTGCGGCATCTATTCGCGTGACATTGCGATCACCAAGGTGGATCAGGTCCAGCAGGCTGCCCGCTCGGCGGGGCACCCGTTGCAATGCCTGAGTGAACCGGTTGAATAAACCTGATCAGACCCCATCTCCTGTCGAACTTCTCCATCATCAAAGATCCGAATCGTTGATTTCCCGTCATCCCATCGCCCAAAGGACGTGCCCATGATTGCCCAGGAACTTGAAGTCAGCTTGCATATGGCCTTTGTCGAGGCCAGGCAGCAGCGGCACGAATTCATCACGGTCGAGCACCTTTTGCTGGCCCTGCTGGACAATCCCAGCGCGGCCGAGGTGCTGCGAGCCTGCTCGGCCAACATCGATGACCTGCGAAAGTCCCTGACGAATTTCATCAAGGACAACACGCCGCAAGTGGCCGGTAGTGAAGAGGTGGACACCCAGCCCACACTGGGCTTCCAGCGGGTCATCCAAAGAGCGATCATGCACGTGCAGTCCACGGGCAATGGCAAGAAGGAGGTGACCGGTGCCAATGTGCTGGTGGCCATCTTCGGTGAAAAAGACTCGCACGCGGTCTACTACCTGCACCAGCAGGGCGTGACCCGTCTGGACGTGGTGAATTTCATCGCGCACGGCATTCGCAAGAGCGACCCGCCGGAGGCAGGCAAGCCGAGTGACAGCGCGGCAGACAATGAGGAGCAGGGTGCCGAAGGCAAGTCCAACGAGAAAGCTTCCCCGCTCGAGCAGTTCACCCAGAATCTGAATCAGCTGGCCAAGGACGGCAAGATCGACCCGCTGATCGGACGCGAATACGAGGTCGAGCGCGTCATCCAGATCCTATGCCGCCGGCGCAAGAACAACCCGCTGCTGGTGGGCGAGGCCGGGGTGGGCAAGACCGCCATCGCAGAAGGCCTGGCCTGGCGCATCACCCAGGGTGATGTGCCCGAGATCCTGGCCGAATCGAATGTCTACTCGCTGGATATGGGTGCTTTGCTCGCCGGCACCAAGTACCGAGGCGATTTCGAGCAACGGCTCAAGGGCGTGCTCAAGTCGCTCAAGGACAAGCCGAATGCCATCCTTTTCATCGACGAGATTCACACGCTGATCGGGGCCGGAGCGGCTTCGGGCGGCACCCTGGATGCGTCCAACCTGCTCAAGCCGGCACTCTCGAGTGGTCAGCTCAAGTGCATTGGCGCCACGACCTTCACCGAGTTCCGTGGCATTTTCGAGAAGGATGCTGCCCTCTCACGCCGCTTCCAGAAGGTGGATGTGGTCGAGCCGACCGTTGAGCAGACGGTGGATATCCTCAAAGGTCTCAAGTCTCGCTTTGAGGAACACCACAACGTGAAGTATGCCTTGGGAGCCCTGCAGGCCGCGGCCGAGCTGTCGGCCAAGTACATCAATGATCGGCATCTGCCGGACAAGGCCATTGACGTGATTGATGAAGCTGGGGCTGCTCAGCGCATCCTGGCACCCTCCAAGCGCAAAAAGACGATCAGCAAGACCGAGGTCGAGGAAATTGTCGCAAAGATTGCGCGCATCCCCCCTGCCAACGTGTCCAATGATGACCGCAGCAAACTCCAGACCCTGGAGCGCGACCTCAAGAGTGTGGTCTTCGGTCAGGACAAGGCCCTGGAAGTGCTGGCTGCCAGTGTCAAGATGGCCCGTTCGGGCCTGGGTCGGGCGGACAAGCCCATCGGTGCGTTCCTGTTCAGTGGGCCCACCGGGGTTGGCAAGACCGAGGCCGCCAAGCAGCTGGCCTACATCATGGGCATCGACCTGATCCGTTTCGACATGTCGGAGTACATGGAGCGCCACGCGGTCAGCCGCCTGATCGGTGCGCCGCCGGGCTATGTCGGTTTCGACCAGGGCGGCCTGCTCACCGAGGCCATCACCAAGAAGCCGCATTGCGTGCTGCTGCTGGACGAGATCGAAAAGGCGCACCCGGACATCTTCAACGTGCTGCTCCAGGTGATGGACCACGGTACGCTGACCGACAACAACGGACGCAAGGCCGACTTCCGCAACGTCATCATCATCATGACGACCAACGCGGGTGCCGAAACCATGAACAAGGCCACCATCGGCTTCACAAACCCGCGTGAGGCAGGCGATGAAATGGGCGACATCAAGCGCCTCTTCACGCCCGAGTTCCGCAACCGGCTTGATGCGATCGTCAGCTTCAAGGCCCTTGACGAGAACATCATCCTTCGTGTGGTCGACAAGTTCCTGCTGCAACTGGAAACCCAGCTGGCCGAGAAAAAGGTGGAGGTCACTTTCACCGATGCCCTGCGCAAGCACTTGGCCAAGAAGGGTTTCGACCCGCTCATGGGTGCTCGACCCATGCAACGTCTCATCCAGGACACCATCCGTCGTGCCTTGGCCGACGAACTGCTTTTCGGCCGTCTGACCGAGGGCGGTCGCCTGACTGTCGATCTGGTCACCAAGACCGGGGAGGACGGCAAGGAGGTTCAGGACGTGGATCTGGACATCCAGCCTCTGCCCAAGAAGGAAGGCAAGCCGAGAGCGGCCGAAGAAGCGGCGGCCGCCGACTGAACCGGTCGCGTGCCAAACTGAAAAGGGCCTGGTCTGACCAGGCCCTTTTTCGTTTCCGTCGGGTATCTCGTCCGGATCAACGTTTTCGGCCACCCAGCAATCCGCCCAGCACGCCGCGCACGATCTGCCGTCCCAGGCCACTGGCCACGCTCCGCGCAGCCGTCTTGGCCATGGTTTGCACCAGCCCGTCGTACTGGCCACCGCGAGGGCCGGTACGACCGAACAGCATCTCGTTGAGCTTGCTGCCGCCGCCGGTCGGCTCCTGAGGCGACTGCGCGCCAGGCACCCGTGGCGCCTTCTGACCGGCATCGGGCGCCTGATCGCCCGTTCGTTCCTCGGCATGCGATCGGAGAATCTCGTAGGCGCTTTCCCGGTCGACCTCCTTCTCGTAAACCCCGGCCACCAGGGATTCGCGGATCAGCTGTTGTCGCTGTGCGGCGGTGATGGGGCCGATCTGGCTTCCCGGCGGGAACACATAGGCCCGTTCCGTCTCGCATGGCCTGCCTTTGCCGTCCAGCAGGCTGATCAGGGCTTCCCCGACGGCCAGCTCGGTGATCGCGGCCTCGATGTCGAGTCCGGCCTTGGGGCGCATGGTCTGGGCCGTGGCCTTGACCGCTTTCTGATCGCGCGGCGTGAAGGCCCGCAGGGCATGCTGGATTCGGTTACCCAGTTGTCCCAGCACGCTGTCCGGGATGTCCAGCGGGTTCTGGGTGACGAAATACACCCCCACACCCTTGGAGCGCACCAGGCGGACCACCAGCTCGATGCGCTCGACAAGAACCTTGGGGGCTTCGTTGAAAAGAAGGTGGGCCTCGTCAAAGAAGAACACCAGTTTGGGCTTGTCCGGGTCACCGATTTCCGGGAGCGTTTCGAAGAGCTCAGACAGCATCCAGAGCAGGAAGGTGGCATACAGGCGAGGCGAATTGAGAAGCCTGTCGGCGGCCAGAATGTTGATCACACCCTGACCGTCGACGGTCTGCATGAAGTCCTGAATATCGAGCATGGGCTCACCGAAGAACCGATCGCCGCCCTGTTGTTCAACCTGCATCAGGCCGCGCTGGATGGCGCCGATGCTGGCTGCGCTGATGTTGCCGTACTCAGTGGTGAATTGCCGGGCGTTGTCACCGATGTGCTGCAGCAGGGCGCGAAGGTCCTTCATGTCAAGCAGCAGCAGGCCGTTGTCGTCGGCGATCTTGAAGACCAGGCTGAGCACGCCCGACTGGGTGTCGTTGAGGTTGAGCATGCGCGAGAGCAACAGGGGTCCCATGTCGCTGATGGTGGCTCGCACCGGGTGTCCCTGCTCCCCGAACACATCCCACACGGTCGTCGGGCAGGCATGTGAAGCTGGCAGATCGATCCCGCGGTCGCGCAGCACGGCACTGATCTTCTCGCCGAAGCTGCCGCTCTGGCTGATGCCGGTCAGGTCGCCCTTCACGTCCGCCAGGAAGACCGGCACGCCGATCCTCGAGAACTGCTCGGCCAGGGATTGCAGGGTGACCGTCTTGCCGGTACCGGTCGCTCCGGTGATCAGTCCGTGGCGGTTGGCCAATTGCGGCAGAAGATGGCACTGCGTCAGGGTGTTCTTGGCAATCAGCATCGGTTCGGCCATGGTGTCCTCGGGTCTCGGCGGCGGGGGCTGGGGCGGTGGGCTTTAAAATCCGGTCCTATTACACCAAATTCTGGTCATCAAAAAGGATTCGTTCGTGGCTGGACACAGCAAATGGGCCAACATTCAACACCGCAAGGGCCGACAGGACGAAAAGCGGGGAAAGATCTGGACGCGGGTGATCCGCGAGATCACCGT
>JALOSN010000164.1 GCA_025458415.1 Hydrogenophaga sp. | reverse complement strand
CGACCTGTCGGTGCTTTCGGTGGAGTTGAAGAAGCTCTGTGTGGACTGGGTCAGCACCTACCACCTCAGTGGCAACCGGGCCAACATCCTTCGCCCGCTCGGTTCGCTGGATGGCCTGGATGTGCTGGAAATCGGATCCGGATGCGGCGCGATCACCCGCTACCTGGGTGAAAGCGGTGCCCGCGTGCTGGCGCTCGAAGGCAGCGAACGCCGCGCCCGCATCACGCGCGCCCGTACGCGTGACCTCGGTCATGTCACCGTGCTGGCCGAGAGCTTTGAGCGCTTTGCGACCCCGCACCGGTTCGATGTGGTGACCCTGATCGGGGTGCTCGAATACGCTGCCCAGTTCGTCTCCGGCCCCAATCCCGCCGTGCACATGCTGCGCAAGGCGGCCGAACTGCTCAAGCCGGGTGGTCGACTGGTGATCGCCATCGAGAACCGCTTCGGTCTGAAGTATTTTGCGGGCGCCGACGAGGACCATGTGGGTCAGCGCATGTTCGGCATCGAAGACCGCTACCGCCCGAATGGCGTACGCACGTACGGTCGCGCCGAACTGTCGGGACTGCTGCGGCAGGCGGGGTTCGACCAGGTGCGCACCATGGCTGCCTTCCCGGACTACAAACTGCCGGTATCCATCGTCACGGAAGAGGGCCTTTCGCATCCCGCGTTTGATGCCGGTGCCCTGGCCAGCCAGACCAGCAAGCAGGACCCCCAGCTGCCCTACCTGCTGAACTTCGCGCCAGACCGTGTCTGGCCCGGCCTGGTGGCCAACGGCATGGCCCTCGACATGGCCAACTCCTTCCTCATCGTGGCCAGGCAAGGATCCGATGGGGCACACGGCGCCGAGCTCGCCTGGCATTTCAGTGCATCCCGTCAGCCGGGCTTCTGCAAGCAGACGGTGTTCCGGTCATCGGCGCAGGGCACAGTGACGGTGGCCTATGACCGATTGGCCGCAGGCAGGTCCTTGGTCCATCACATCGACGGCATCACCAACGACATCGGCCACGATGCCACTTTCCAGGCCGGAGCCACGCTGGAGCACGCGCTGAGGTCGGTCTTTTTTTCGGACGGATGGAGTGTCGACGACCTTCGGCAACCCTTGGGCGACTACCTCAGCTTCCTGGGTCAGATGGCCGGACTCCAGGGCAGACCCCGACTGGACCAGCGGGTACCCGGTCACCTGATCGACTGCATTCCCCAGAACCTGATCCGCGACCCCAACGGGACATTGCACGCCATCGATGCGGAGTGGAAGCTGGATCGGGATCTGCCGGTCGGCTTCCTGATGTTCCGCTCGATACTGGCCATCGTCTACTCGCTGCACCGCATCGGCACAGACCGTGAAGATACCGTTCGAACACCGACGGACCTGCTGCGGACCTGCTTTGCCGCCGTGGAACACCCGCTGACCGATGACGAGTTGAGAGCCCATGTGGTCCTCGAAAGCAGCCTTCAGTCGATCATCATCGGTATCGAGCAGGACCCCGAAAAGACCCTGCGGTACCTCACCGTGCACCAGATCGCCCGCCAGGATCTGGCGACCTACCTCTATGCCAAGGTGGCTCGGCTCGAACAGGACGCGGCCTCCCACCTGGCCACGGCGGAACACAATCTCGGCCTGGTCTGGGAACGCGACCGCCTGCTGCAGGAAATGCTCAACAGCACCACCTGGAAGATGGGCGGCCCGTTCCGCCGCATCAAACGCCTGCTGATGCGCTTGCGGACGTGATCCGTTCCGAGGCACCGAAGGCTGGCCGGTGCAGCCGTGCCCCCACTACAATGCTCGCCAGCTGACAGGCGCGTGCTTGTGACGGCAGACGCCAAAGCAGAACATGAAACTCATCATCCAGATCCCCTGCTACAACGAGGCCCAGACACTGGGCATTGCCCTGTCTGCCCTGCCCCGCGCGGTTCCGGGCTTCGACAAGGTCGAATGGCTGATCATTGACGACGGCAGCACCGACGAGACGGTCAAGGTGGCTCTGGAACATGGTGTCGACCATGTGATCCGGCACACGCGCAACCAGGGACTGGCCCGCGGCTTCATGAACGGCCTGCAGGCCTGCCTCGAACGCGGCGCCGACGTGATCGTCAACACCGACGCGGACAACCAGTACAACGCAGACGACATCCCGTTGCTGACGCAGCCCATCGTCGACGGCAAGGCCGACTTCGTCATCGGCGCCCGTCCCATCCAGGCCATCGAGCATTTCAGCCCGATCAAGAAACTGCTGCAGAAACTGGGCAGCTGGGTGGTGCGTGTGGCCAGCAAGACCGACATCCCCGATGCCCCCAGCGGCTTCCGGGCCATGAGCCGGTCGGCCGCCCAGCGGCTGGTGGTGTTCAGCGACTACACCTACACGCTGGAAACCATCATCCAGGCGGGCCAGAAGAACATGGCCATCACCTCGGTGCCGATCCGGGTCAATGGCGACCTGCGCCCATCCCGGCTGGTCAAGAGCATCTCGTCCTACATCCGGCGCAGCATCGTCACCATCATCCGGGTGTTCGTCATCTACCGGCCGTTCCGGTTTTTCGGCACGATCGGCGCCACGCTGTTCGGCGCCGGTTTCCTGATCGGTCTGCGCTTCCTCTACAAGTGGCTGACCAGCGAGTTCGGCTACGACGGCCACATCCAGTCCCTCATCCTGGCCAGTTCGCTGATGGTGATCGGCTTCCAGACCATCCTGATCGCATTCGTGGCCGACCTGCTGTCGGCCAACCGCAAGCTGCTGGAGGAGATCCGGGCCATCAACCTGCAGAACCGGGACAACCGCACCTGATCGCCTGGAGCTTCGCCACCCCATGTCCGGCACCACGGCCAACCGCTCGACCTGGATCGACGCCGCCAAGGGCGTGGGCATCCTGCTGATCTTCCTGGGTCACATCTGGTCCACGGTCACGCCATCGGCGATCTACGTCTGGATCTATGCCTTCCACGTGCCGCTGTTCTTCTTTGTCTCCGGCCTGACCCTCAAACCAGGGGCGGGTCCGCTGGGCGCTGTGGCCGGCAAGAAAATCCGCACCCTCGTCGTACCCTACCTCTGGTACGCCTTCCTGGGCTACGCGTTCTACACAGCCGGGTATTTCCTCGCCCAACACCAGGGCATCCGGGTCGAGCAGTTCGATTACGGTCTCTGGCCTCCGTTGGCCGGGATCTTCTTCGGCACGATCGGCGAAGGACGCCTCATCAACGGCCCCGTGTGGTTCCTGATGGCCCTGTTCTGGACCTTCATGATCGGCTATCTCATCAACACCCTGATCCGGCAACCCGTCCTGCAGTGGCTGGCGGTTCTGGCGCTCACCGCCCTCGGTCTGGGCCTTGCCGAGAGGGTCACCCTGCCATTCAGCGGCGTGGCCGCCCTGATCGCCCTGGTGTTCCTGCAGGCAGGCTACAGCCTGCGAAGCCAGATCGACAGGCTGTCGACCTCCGCAACCGGTGTTCGATGGGCGGTTGCGGCGGCGCTGTTTGTCGTGACCTTGTTCAGTCAGGTCAATGGCTTTGTGCGATTCGGCGAGGGCATTGTCGGCAATCCCCTGTGGCTGATGCTGTTCGCCTTTGCCGGTCTGCTCATGGTCATTCTTGTGCTGCAGCTCGTGGAGAACCGTGTTGGCTGGCTGGCCTTCGTGGGCAGGTACAGCCTGGAGATCATGCTCATCCACATGTTGATCATCAAGTCCGTCAAGGTACTGATGTCGGGCATGCTCAAGCTGAGCATCACGCAGATCGACAACGATCTGGGACTGGGTCTGGTGGTGCTGCTGGTGTCATCGGTGCTGGTGGTCCCGGCGGTGTGGGTGATGGTGCGTTTCCTGCCGTTCACCGTTGGCAAGTCCGCCGTTCCGGCTGCACGGGTGCCGGTGACATCGTGATTGCCATCACCGGGGCCAACGGCTTCGTGGGCCGCGCGCTTTGCGCACGTCTGGGCCGGGAAGCATCGATCCGCCCGCTGGTGCGCAGGCGTGATGACCATCTTCCGGGCGCCGTGATCGTGGGCGACGTCGGCCCGGACACCGACTGGTCCGATGCACTGGACGGGGTGGACGGTGTGGTCCATTGCGCAGCCCGGGTGCACCTGATGCGTGAAACCGCCACAGATCCCCTGGCCGCTTACCGCACGGTCAATGTGGCGGGGACGCAGCGGCTGGCCGAGGCCGCCGCCGCGGCCGGGGTGCGCCGGCTGGTGTTCATCAGTTCGGTCAAGGTCATGGGCGAAACCACGGCACCCGGCCATCCGTTCCGCGTGAACGATGTCCCCCGCCCGGTCGATCCCTACGGACAGTCCAAGTGGGAAGCCGAACAGGCCCTGCGGGCCGTGGCCAGCCAGACCGGGCTGGAGGTGGTGGTGGTGCGGCCTCCGCTGGTCTACGGGCCGGGTGTGCGTGCCAATTTCCTGCG
>JALOSN010000163.1 GCA_025458415.1 Hydrogenophaga sp. | reverse complement strand
CTGATCCAGACCATCGGCCGTGCAGCGCGCAACCTCAATGGCCGCGCCATCCTCTACGCCGACCGGATCACCGATTCGATGCGGCGTGCCATCGACGAGACCGAAAGGCGCCGCGCCCGGCAACTGGAATTCAATGCGGCGCATGGCATCACCCCCAAAGGGGTGGTCAAGCGCATCAAGGATCTGATCGACGGGGTGTACAGCGAGAAGGCGGGGCGCGAGGCCGACCGTCTGGCCGGCGAGGCGGCGGCGCGCGAGCAGGCCGAGGCCATGAGCGAGAAAGATCTGGCACGTGAGATCAAGCGGCTGGAGAAGCTGATGATGGAACACGCCCGGAACCTGGAGTTCGAGAAGGCCGCCCAGGTGCGTGACCAGTTGCACCGCCTCAAGGAGCGTGTGCTGGGCGCTGCGGGTCTGGACCACGCCGCCTGAGCGCTCAGGTCGTCATGGCACGGCCCGACGGGCGGTTGAATCCGCTCGGGTTCCAAGCATGAACCGGGGCGGCGGTCGCAGACAATCCACTGATATGGCGGGTCAGGGAGTGGCCTGCGCTGACACAACAACAAGCACCAGCAATCACCGGGTATGGCCATATCGAGCGAAGGCGTCGGTCCGGACGGCGCAGGTCCGGGTTCATCCATGCGCATCTTCCTCATCGAGGATGATCCTTCCATCGTGCGCTTTGTCCGCGAAGCGCTGACATGGCGACCACAGTGGCAACTGGTCGGTCATGCCGACTCGGTATCCCAGGCCCGGCAGCTGGCTGTTGCAGCAGCGGCCGATGTCTATCTGGTCGATCTGGCCCTGCCCGATGGCCGTGGCGAACACCTGCTGCAGTGGCTGGCCCGGCAATGCCCGGCCGCCGAACTGCTGGTGTTCACGGTGTTCGGGGAGGAATCGCGGTTGCTGGGCGCGTTGCAGGCTGGCGCCACCGGCTACGTCCTCAAGGGCTGCAGCGTTGATGAGCTTCTCAACGCCATCGAGCAGATCCGACGCGGAGGCGCCCCGATATCGCCCCTGCTGGCCCGCATGTTGCTGCGGCAGTTCCGCTCCGAGGCCGACCCACGGCAAGGCGGTGAGCCAATGGACGGCGACCCTGTCAGCCTGTCCGACCGCGAGTCGGAGGTGCTTCAGCTGGTGGCCCAGGGGTATGTGAACCGGGAAATCGCTGATCACCTGTGCATCTCGCCTGCCACGGTGGGTACCCACATCAAGAACCTCTACCGCAAGCTGTCGGTCCACAGCCGGGTGCAGGTGGTCCGTGTGGCCCAGGAACGCGGCCTGCTGTGAGCGCCATCCGGCCATGGCTTGCCCGGGGCGCTGCCTGGCCAGCCTACGCCTGGGCAGCTGCTCTGCTGGTGGTGGTACTGAGCCTTCTGGCCTGGGTGACACGGGGTCAGGCCATTGAAGGCGCATGGCCCATCACGCAAGCCCAGATATCGTCGCCAGAGCTCGGACGACCCGATCCCGTCACGCAGTCGCTGCCCCACCTGTGGGACGATGGCTGGGGTCAGCCCCGCGCAACGGTCATCTACAGGCTGTCTTTGCCACAGGCCCTGCAGCCGCTGGTCGAGCAGGGTCAACCGGTGGCCCTGCTTCTGCCGAGAGCCGGTGTGCGTTACCGGGTGCTGTTCAACGGAGAACGTCTGACCAGCACCATGTGGGCCGAAGGCACTGTCTACCTCGATGCAGCCAACCGTGCCGAATCGGTCCGTCTGCCGTTGACCCGGTTTCACGCCGACTGGCAGGCGAACCGGATCGAGGTCGAGTTGCAGGGCGAGCAGTTGCGCATCGCCGGGCTGGGGGTGGTGTGGGCGGGCGCTGCCGATACCCTGGAGGCACGGCAGCGCTGGCTTGCCTGGTGGCAGGTTGAGCTGACGTGGATGGTCGCCGCCTCTGCACTCATGCTCGGGCTGATGTCATTGCTGGTGTGGTTGCGAACCCGCGAACGCCTGCTGGCGCTGCTGGCCGCAGGGCTGCTGGTGCTGGTGCCGCGGCTGGTCTTATCCACGCCAACGCCGCTGCCCGGACCGTTTCCGGTCTGGGACTACCTGCACAAGCTGTCATTCACCTGGTACTGCGGATTCATGTACCTGTTCATGTCGGAACTGTTTGGTTTTGGCCAGGGTTGGGTCCGGCGAACGGTGGTGGTGATGATGGCCATCGGTCCGGTCTGGCTTCTGGTGCAGGCCGGGGTAGGCGATTACGATCTGTATCGCGTCTGGACCGGGGTGATCGTGCTGGTCTGTGTGCTGGCCTTGATCAAGGTGATACACCGGGCCCGCTGGGGGCTGAACCCGGGCCAGCGCCTGATGGTGGTGGTGGGGGTGGCGACACTGGTCACCGGCTTGCGTGATTACCTGGTGGTGCAGCTGGGGCTGCCCGGTGATGTCGACATCCGCTGGATGACGGCCGGCAGCCTGGTTCTGATGTCGGCCATGGCCGGCGTCATGGTGCGCCGCACCGGCGATGCCATGGCCCAGGCGGAGCGGCTCAACCAGGAACTGGCCCGGCGCGTGGCCGAACGCGAAGCCGAGTTCCACGCGGTGTACGCACGCCTTCGTGAGGTGGAGCATCAGCAGGTGCGTGAGGCCGAGCGCCGCCGCATCACCCGCGATATGCACGACGGACTGGGAAGCCAGCTGGTGCAAACGCTGAATCTGGTGCGCCATGCGGGTTCGTCCCTGGACCTGCCGGAGGTGGAGCGCATGTTGCACCATGCCCTTGAGGATTTGCGCCTGACCCTGGACTCGCTCGAACCCATGGAGGGTGATCTGCCCACCATTCTGGGTACCCTGCGGCAGAGGCTGTCTCCCACCCTGGCCGCCGCGGGTATCGAGCTGGACTGGCAGGTGCAGCAGGTGGCTGCAGTGGAAGGTCTGGAGGCTCAGGGTGTCATGCACCTGTTCCGCTGCCTTCAGGAGGTGTTCGCCAACGTGGTCAAGCATGCACGAGCGAGTCGGGTGTGCGTGCGAACCTGGGACGAGAGCGGACAGGTCTGCCTGAGCATCGCTGACAACGGGATCGGATTCCCTGATCACCCAGACGCGCCGGCAACAGCCCGTGGACGTGGCATCAGGAACATCCGGTTGCGGGTGGCCGAGCTGGGGGGCGAGGTGCGCTTTGTGTGTGCCCAACCGGGAACGCGGGTCGAGTTTCGGCTGAAGGCTCGCTGAGCGGGCAGGCGCGGACCTGCGGGAGTGCCGTCCCGATTCGCGACAGCAACCCGCGGGAAACCGTGACAACACAAGTTTGTCCTAGACAAATGAGGTTTTGGTGGCTACAATGCCGATCAAATCACTAGGCTTTTGCGATATACTCGACGAAAACAGTCGGGAAAGCCTTCGATGAGTGGCCGAGAGGGCCGGGGGGCGGAGCAGGGGCAGGGCTCGGGAAGCCGATCCTTGCGCAACCAGACAGTCAAGCCATTGAACAAGGAGCTTGAAATGCGCCTCACGACCAAAGGCCGCTTTGCGGTCACCGCCATGATCGATCTGGCCTTGCGCCAGAACAACGGTCCCGTCACCCTGGCTGCCATCAGCCAGCGTCAACAGATTTCGCTGTCCTACCTGGAGCAGCTGTTCGGCAAACTGCGCCGTCACGAACTGGTCGAGTCGACCCGCGGTCCTGGCGGTGGCTACACCCTCGGGCGCAAGGCGTCCGACATCACGGTGGCCGACATCATTGTCTCGGTGGACGAACCGATCGACGCCACCCAGTGTGGTGGCAAGGAGAATTGCCTGGGCGAAGGGCAGCGCTGCATGACCCATGAACTGTGGGCCCAGCTCAACGCCAAGATGGTGGACTTCCTCGATTCGGTCTCGCTGCAATCGCTGGTCGACGAACAGCTGTCCAAAGGGGTGGTGGTTGAAAATGCACCCATCGTCAAGCGGGCCATCTCCAGTGCGCCAGTGGTCAAGCCGATCCGGGTCAATGCACCCAACTCGGTGTTTGCCCTGGGCGGTGCTGCCCTGTCCAAGTGAAGCGGTCTGGCCGGCGCATCCGTTGACATACCTGCTCCGATCCGCTCCTCCGTCCATCAGTGAAACCCCACCGCCAGCAGCCCTGAGCCAGCCATGAGTACGCCCCACTTCCCCATTTACATGGACTACAGCGCCACCAACCCCTGCGACCCGCGGGTGGTGGATGCCATGATTCCCTGGTTGCGTGAGCATTTCGGCAACCCCGCCTCGCGCAGCCATGCCTGGGGCTGGGAAGCCGAAAAGGCGGTGGAGACCGCCCGCGAGCAGGTGGCCGACCTGATCGGTGCCGACCCGCGAGAGATCGTGTGGACCAGCGGCGCGTCGAACAATCTGGCACTCAAAGGGGCGGCCCACTTCTACAAGAGCAAGGGCAAGCACCTGATCACGGTGAAGACCGAGCACAAGGCCGTCCTTGACACCATGCGCGAACTGGAGCGCCAGGGCTTCGAAGTCAGCTACCTCGATGTCCAGGCCGATGGTCTGGTCAGTCTGGACGCCTTCAGGGCCGCCATCCGGCCTGACACCATCCTGGCTTCGGTCATGTTCGTCAACAACGAAATCGGGGTCATCCAGGACATCGCCGCCATTGGTGCCATCTGCCGCGAAAAGGGCGTGATCCTTCATGTGGACGCGGCGCAGGCCACCGGTCGTATCGACATCGATCTCAAGAGCCTGCCAGTTGACCTGATGAGCCTGACCTCGCACAAGACCTATGGGCCCAAGGGGATTGGTGCCCTCTATGTGCGGCGCAAGCCGCGCGTTCGTATCGAGGCCCAGATGCATGGGGGCGGTCACGAGCGAGGCATGCGCTCGGGTACGCTGCCCACGCACCAGTGCGTGGGCATGGGCATGGCCTATGCCATTGCCAAGGCCGAGATGCACGAGGAAAACAAGCGCATCCGTGCCCTGCATGACCGCCTGGTCGATGGCCTGAAGGATGTCGAAGAGGTGTTCATCAACGGCCACGAGACGCAGCGCGTGCCGCACAACCTGAACATGAGCTTCAACTACGTCGAGGGC